>NZ_JATABI010000007.1:0-121514 GCF_036533795.1 Vibrio sp. M250220
AAACACTCAATAGCTGATTATAAGGGGGATACAAAAAAATCGGTTCTTGTTCCATTACCCCAGGTAGCTGATAAAGCTGCCTTTCTAGGTCAGGAATGCAAGCACCTTCCACCAAAAGAAATAGTTGCTCTGATTTTGACAATTCAAATGATGGATTCATTGCGTATTACTCTGGTCTGACGTAGATAATATCTTCTGTGTTAGACCGAGAATAACGACCGCTCAATAAGCAAGCAATGGCACAATGAAAAATTACTCATTTTCTGACTTAAAAAGAAAAACTAGGCAAAAAATGTCGAAGTAAGATCACTTTTTCTCTATCTATGCGAGCGAGAGAAGATTTGAGCCGTTCTTGAACCATTTCCAATGCCACTTTTTCAGGAGGTCGAGAGACTGCTTTTCTTAATTAACAGCTTTTCCTAATTGGCAATAAATCGTATTTGGACATTTATCACTTAGAGCAATTATTCAACGCTGGTATACCTATCCTTAATAGTTACATGCTGAGCACCAAGGTATGTGCCTTCATCCACTTCATAACGCAGGGTTTCATCGCAATGTGGGCAATCAAAGGCTTCATTTGGTTCGATGCATTCATCTTCTAGCCAGTCCAAGCCAATATGCTTTTCACAAGTTGGACATCTCATTTCAGCAATCCTTATTCATTCAAATACAACTCAGTCATTCCATCTAAACGGGCTTTGACTTCTTTCCAATTAGGCATCACGCTGGTCAGCAAGCGCCAGAACTTGTCACTGTGGTTGTGCTCTGCGATGTGACAAAGCTCATGCAGAATCACGTAATCAATACACTCTTTAGGCGCTTTAATTAGGTGAGGGTTGAGCATCAGGTTCCCTTTGGCTGAGCAGCTTCCCCATTGCTTTGTCATTGGTAGAACACGAAAACTAGGAATGCCTTTTACCCATGTAGCTTGTGGCAACAACTCAGATAGACGCTCATGGAATATGCGTTCAGCACGAACCTTGTACCAGTTGCGCACCAAAGCTTTAACCATGGCAGTTTTGTCATCGTTGAATCTCGTCAAGGTAACAAGTAGCTTACCGCGAGTCATTTTTACCGTTGGCAAGGCATCTGAATCTTCTACTACCTTCAGCACATACCGACGACCAAGATAGAACTGCATCTCGCCGCTGACGTAGTGTTTGGGCTGCACGTACTCCAAATGACCTCGAAACTCTTTCAGGGCATCATAAATCCACTTGGCACGCTTCATTACCGCTTGGTGAATGTCCTCAAGCTCAGCATCTTCTGGGGTACTAACCGTGACATCACAGTTGGGTTGCACCTTGATGGTAATACTTCGCTTTTTTCCTTGTTTGATAGGCTTACGTAGCACCTCATAGCTCACAGCCTCATCTCCATAGATGAAGCTGTATTCCTCTTTGTGACGTTCGTCAGAGACTGTTGAAGCCATTAATGGTGACCTGCTAAACCTAAGCGAGTGATTTGTACGACTTCTTCGGCAATGACTTGTGCTTTATCGACGCCTAAATCGGCAAACAGCAACGGAAGTACCTCTAGAGTGATCTGGTTTTCAATCTCTGATGGATTGATTGAAAACTCTGCAACCGCTTTACGCACTTTCTCGTCAATCTCTACTGCATAGTTGAAGCATTGATCTTCAGTAAGGCCTTGACCTTCAGCGCCATGCTTTAAGAACAGTCCAAAGTAAGCTTGTACATGACGCTTAATTTTTGGATCTAGCTCTGCGAAACGATCGGTTGGCATTCCCTCGACTTTGCGATCGATCACTTGCTGTTCGAAATCAGCAAATAGGAGATATTGCTTAACAGGCGCATCAAACATCTCTTTTGCTTGCTGAATCGCTTGCTTAAGTAGCTTCGAGAAATACTCTTGAGCGTAGGGGTCGTCGGCAAGGTCTTGCTCAATCATCTTAGTGACACGACCAGTGATCGCATCTTTCTTGTTGCGAGCCTCATCGTCACTGAGTTCTTCTGGTTTTATATCTTTACCCATATTGCCAACTAGATAAGCACCTTTAGAATCTTGGATCTCAACGCCGCCGATGTGCTTGTCTAACATGGTGCGAATACTCTCAGCGTACTCGTCGTAATCAATGGTCTCTTCTGCTTGCTCACGGACAACTTTACGCAGCGATGTCATGCTTTTTAGCGTGTCTTTATAAATCTGACGTTTATCATCAAAACTCTTGTCTTCAAAGTAGGTGGCCGATTGCAGGGCGACTTTTAAGCAATTAGCAAACGCAGTGAGTGTGCTATAAAAATCTTGGCGTTTCTTTAGGTTTAAATCGGTAGGCTGACCATCGACATATTCTATGTTCGGCGCAAATACCCGTGCCATTGCTTGCGGATCTTGGGTGTTTTTTACATCAATAAAAAATGCCCAGAGTTCACTGTATAGCGCTGGCAGCTTCTTATATTCCGTGTCCATGCGACTGTATAAGCCTTTAAGGTCGTCAATATCAAAGCCACCTTGGGTACGCTCAGCCAAATCTTGGTAATCAGCGATGGTGGCATCTAACTCTTTTAAGATGCCTCGGTAGTCGATGAGGTAACCAAACTCTTTCTTCTGGTGTAGACGATTCACGCGAGCAATGGCTTGTATAAGGTTGTGCTGCTTGAGCGGCTTATCGATGTAAAGTACGGTGTTCTTTGGTTCATCAAAGCCCGTTAGAAGTTTATCGACCACGATCATTAAGTCAGGGCCATCCTCTTTACCGAACTCTTCAATGATATGCTTAGTGTAGGCTTTTTCATCTTGTCCAAAGTCTGAGTCCAGTACGTTATCCTTCCACCAATTTTGTACCATGTTTTTGCTTTCACCATCGACCGTATCGTGCCCCTCACGGGTATCTGGCGGTGACATGGCAACTACCGAGGTCACTTTACCAATTTGGTCGAGAAGCTTTTTATATTGGATAGCAGAGGCTTTTGAGTCGCAGGCAAGCTGGCCTTTTAAACCTTGGCGCTTAAAGTTTTGGAAATGGTCTGAAATATCATGAGCGATAAGCTCGATACGACCTTCGGTTTGATAGATTTGACCTTTTTGAGCAAACTTCTTCTTCAAATCTGTACGCTGTTTTTCGGTCAGCTTATCGGTGATTCGATCAAACCAAGCATCGAGCGCTTTGTCGTTAGTGCTTAACTCGGGTACACGCTCTTCATACAGCAAAGGAGTTACCGTTTTGTCTTCCACCGCTTGTTGCATGGTGTATGAGTGGATGATTTTACCGAACTTGTTTTCGGTCTTATCGTCTTGCAGCAGCGGTGTCCCTGTAAAGCCAATGTAAGCGGCTTTTGGCAGCGCTTGTTGCATACGAATGTTGTTTTCACCGTTTTGGCTGCGATGTCCTTCATCAACCAGCACTATCATATCTGGGCTGTCGTTATAACACTCTGGTAGTTCAATTGCGGTGCCAAACTTGTTGATGATGGAGAAGATAATACGCTCATTACCTTTACCAATTTGTTCTGCAAGACGTCTACCCGTGGTAGCCATGGCAGTTTTACGATCTTTTTCAGACAGCGCACCGCCAGAGGCAAAGGTACGCGCAAGCTGATCTTCCAAATCAACACGGTCAGTCACCACCACCACACGGCATTTGGCGAGTTCTTTAATCCAAATTAGTGCCTTGGATAAGAACACCATGGTAAAAGATTTACCTGAGCCCGTGGTGTGCCAAATAACACCGCCGTTACGTGCGCCTTTCTCATCGAAAGAAGTAACACGCTCAATCAGGGCTTTAATACCAAACACCTGCTGATAACGCGCTACGATTTTGCCCGCTTTTTTATCGAACAAGGTGAAAAGCTGAGTCATTTCCAGTAGGCGGTCATGACGAAGTAGTGATACTAACAAACGGTCTTGGTCTGTCACCATTAAATCACCGCCAGCAATCAGCGATAGGTATTCATCACGTACTTTGGCTGGGCGGTGAGCAAAGAGTTTATCTAGCTGCTCTGGTGTCAGTGGTGTGTTTTTCAGGCGTGCAAAGGTGGCATCGGTGATCTGTTCTTCTTTCCATTTGGCCCAAAACTTACTTGGTGTGCCGCAGGTGCCGTATAAGCCTTCATTTCCGTTCACCGACATGAGTAATTGGCTGTAGGCAAATAGGTGTGGGATCTCATCGACTTTTTGGTTGCGGATGTTTTGCGAGATACCCTCGGCAACCGTTGGCTTGCCCTCATGAGAGGAGTCAGGACGCTTGGCTTCAATCACCACCCAAGGCAGGCCATTAACAAAGCAGACAATATCGGGAATGCGCTTACCCGTGCCATGCGCATTTTCGACCTCAAGCTCTTCGGTAAAGTGGAACTGGTTGTTTTCTGGGTTTTGCCAATCAATGATATCAATGGTTGGGTTGGCTTTTTTACCCTCCACAAACTCGGTCACGCTAATGCCGTAGGTGAGGGCGTTATACAGCTTTTCATTCGCCGCTTTTAGCCCTTCATTCATCGCAGGGTTGGCAAGTTCATGGACGATTTTGTCGATAGCCGACTCCGATAATTTGCGTTCGATGCCCATAAATGCATAGGTTTTGTGTTTAAGCACATCACGCAATACATCAGGCAAAATAACCGTAGAGAGGTTGCCACGCTTAATCACACATTCACTTGGTGGAATGAACTGATAGCCGAGATTGGTGAGTAAGGTTAACGCGGGGATCTTCGCGCTTTGCTCTTCACGAAAATTAGGTAAGTTGCCTGACATTGTCGTCCCTTATTATTCAGTCGTTTTTGTTTTTATTGTTGCTTTTACTTTTAATGTAGTTTGCGTTTTTTGGCTTGATTGAAGTCGATGACGTTATTGGGAATGTCTTCGCTCTGCGTGTCGGGAGCAATCTCTTGGAAATACTCATGGATTGCTTGGTTGAGTTCGGCATTCATCCCATCAAAGTAGTCGTCATCGGGAATCCCACGCTTAACCATTTCGGCGTGCATCATTTGTCGGCGTAGAGAACCAAATAACTGGTGGATCAGCTTGTCCTCATTGTCGCCCAATTCGCTGTAGGTCTGCATCCAATCAAGGAACATCTCTTCGTCAGGATGAAAATGGTCTTTCTTTTGCTTGGTTGAGCGAATCAAACTGTTGATCCACTCATCAAAGCTGGCGCACTCTTGGTGGCCGTCAGGGAGAGAACCAACTTGGTAAACTCGATTTTCAAATTGCCAAGCGACATCATTAATATGACTCTGCACGCTGCGGTCACCGCGTTGACAAAAGTAAGGCTTAGGATGAAGCTTGATGAACTCATTAAACATCTCTTCAAAGCTCTCTTCATCGCACATCTCGAACTCTTCACCAAAAAACTGCATGTTGTTAAACAGTCTTTCAAGTAGCTGATTAGTGAACTCGAGCCAATCCCCTTTTTGAATGCCGACAAACACCATGGCATAACGGGTTTCGACATGCATGGCGATCAGCACTTTTTTGCGTTGAACGTTTACCGCATGCACCAACCAAGCACTGATTGGTACTGTGGGGGTGTTCAATACATTGACGGCTTCAGCACCACAGACAGAATCCGTCGGCGGCGCTTCTAAAGGAGAGACTTTTTTGCCATTGCGCTTTACGGTGAAAAAGTCCGCAGCGGCTTTGGTGCAGTTAAAGACTAACATTGTGTAATACCTAGTTTTGATGACGGTAATAAAGTGTGACGCACTGCGTCACACATTGGTTGAGAGTTAAGAGACGCTTTACGCCGCAACTTCTTCATTCACTTTCACTCTTCTTTTTCCAGTAAGAAGTTGTTGCATCAGCGCCTTTTTCTCTTGCTTAAAGTGAGCAAGCTTAGTTTCAAGCACTTCAATTTCCTTATCGGCAGCAGTAAGGACAGAGGCGATTTTTTGTTGTTCTTTAAGCTCTTTCGGAACTACGACTTTGTAGAGTTTTAGATAATCGGTAGTTACACGCTTTTGCCCCGCAGAACCTTGCATGTTCATTTCCCCCTTAACCCTAAAAGCAGATGTGGTGGTTAGGTAGTATACAAAATCTGGGGCGTTTCCTTGTTTAGCACGTAATACATGAAACTCAGTGCTACCAAAGCCAATTCCATTTTCTAGATGATTAACTAGTGCACCTTTACCGTTTTCAAAACAAGGTGTTATTTTGGCAATTAAGATGTCTAAATCTTTAAATGATGTAAAGCCTTTAGATACTTCCGAATATGGTTTTTCGTCTGTTCTTAATAGTTTTGCATCTTCAGAAACAGAATCCATAGGTACAAAACTAACTAAGCCGTTTTCAGGCTCTTTTGGTTTCTTTGGGTTTACTTCACATATATCTTGAAGGTGTACCTCTTCCCACTCACCTTCAAACGCCTTACCCGTTTCAGGATTGACCAAACGCTTCTTACCCGTCAAAAGCTGCTGCATCAGGGCTTTTTTCTGCTGCTTGCTGGTTTCAATCAGCTTTTCTGTGGTGCTAATCGCTTTATCCCATGTTGAGAGGATTTTGGCGATTTTGCGTTGTTCTGGGAGCGGGGGGACAGGAAATACATAGTCTTTAACCATTTGTACATTTAGGTTTTGAACGCCCCCACCTGCAAACTGTTCTCTTACAGCAAGATATCTGTAGTAGTCAGTATTGAGTACCGACTGAACAAAGTTGCTATCCAGTCGTTCACCGCACTTAATCAGAGTCAAACTCACATAGACGCTGAAATCATAATCGACTGTAACTACTGCTGCTTCACCAATACCAGCACCAACTCTAGTCATGAGTACATCGCCTTTCTCTGGCTTTGTGTTTTTTGTAAGCTTATTATGTAGGTCGACAGGTATGTGCTTGATTTTATCCAGCTTTAACTTGCCTTTCTGTACATTGCTCGCGGAAAAAAATGGCACACCGATAGATTCATCTACATATGTTGGCGTAGCAGCTACACCGCACGTTATTTTTGCTAAGTTACCAAACTTTTCAATAGACCATGAGTCAGGTGAGGATGCGTAGAAATTACTTCCCATAACCCAACTCCTCTAGGTAACCTACCATTTCAGCTTCAAGGTCAGCTAGCTCATTTTGTAGCGCTAAACGTTCAGTACGTACCGTAACCAAGTCGATCTCTTCTTCTTCCTCAAAGGTATCCACATAGCGAGGAATGTTGAGGTTGTAGTCGTTCTCGGCAATTTCTTCTAGCGACGCTAGGTATGAGTATTTATCGGTAGTTTCACGGGCTTTGTAGGTATCGACAATCTTCTGAATGTTCTCAGGCGTGAGCTGGTTTTGGTTCTTACCAGACTTGAACTCGCGAGACGCATCAATAAACAGCACCTTGTTATCGTCTTTGTGCTTTTTAAAGATAAGGATCGCAGCAGGGATACCCGTACCAAAGAATAGCTTTTCAGGTAAGCCAATGACGGTATCTAATAGGTTTTCATCAATCAATTGTTTACGGATTTGACCTTCGGATGAGGCGCGGAATAGCACGCCATGAGGCACAACCACACCCATACGGCCCGTTTGGGGTTTTAGCGTCTCAATCATGTGCGAGATAAATGCATAGTCACCTTTGGTCTTTGGCGGGATGCCACGACGGAAACGACCAAAGTGATCGTTAGCAGCATCTTCAAAGCCCCATTTATCTAACGAGAACGGAGGGTTGGCTGTTACTACATCAAAGTGCAGCAGGCCGCCGTCTTTGTCTTGTAGTTTAGGGTTACGGATAGTATCACCCCATTCAATGCGGTGGTTATCTTCGCCATGCAGGAACATGTTCATCTTTGCCAGTGACCACGTTGAGCCAATCGCTTCTTGACCAAACAAGGCATACTGCTTAGAACCAGAAAAGTTCTTTTGCACTTGCTTACCACACTTCATCAAAAGTGAGCCTGAACCACAGGCTGGGTCACAAATGCTATCGCCTTGTTGTGGCTCTAGGATGATAGAGAGTAGATCAGACACTTCTGGTGGGGTATAGAACTCACCCGCCGATTTACCGCTACCAGCAGCGAAGTGTTTGATGAGGTACTCGTAGGCGTTACCAATTACGTCCAGCGAACCCACGCGGCTTGGGCGCAGGTTTAGGGTGTCTTTACCAAAGTCTTCCAGTAGGTGGCGCAAGATATCGTTTTTCTGCTTTTCATCACCGAGCTTGTCGGTGTTAAAGCTAATGTCCTGGAACACGTTTTTTAGCTTAGTGCCGTTGGCTTCTTCAATGGCGTGTAGCGCTTGGTCGATACGAGAGCCGTTACCAGCTTCATGACGAGCTTCATATAAGTCCCAGAAAGTTGAACCAGTCGGGATTTTGAAAGACTGTTTTGACATCATGGCAGCGATCATCTGCTCATTGCCATCAAACTGCTTGGAAAGCTCATCAAACTTATCTTGGTGTACGTCAGAGATGTATTTCAAGAACAGCATGGTCAGGATGAAGTCTTTGTAAATGGATGGATCAACAGTGCCACGGAAGGTGTCACAGGCAGCCCAAACGGCTTTGTTGACTTGTTCTTGGTATAGCGGATCTTGATTGATTTTAGTGTGTGGCATGAGTGGTTCTCAAATCGGTTAGATTGTTTTAATTAACGACTGCGCAATGCGTTTAAACGAGGCAAAGCAGGTATCAAAATCATGAGGCTCGGTGTTAAACACCATAGGGGTAACAAAGTCCTGAAAGCGCTGGCGAAAAACTGGGTTATCTTCAAGTTCTTTTAGCCCGAGCTGTAGCTCTTGTTTAGGGTTAGCAACAAACTCAGTGTGTTGATTACCAAAGCGATCGATATCTTCCTTCAATACCGTGTTAAATAACGCTGTCATTGCTGTAAGATCGAAGTTTTCTAATTGTGCTTCGGTCTTTAGAATGCAGTAAACATCATAGATGTGCCGCACAAGCGTGACATCGTCCTTACGTTGCGTATCGCGCTTTACTGACATGGTACAGCGCAACATTGAAATCACTTTCTCCACCAAGGTCGCTTGAATAGAGACGCAATCAAACGCTTTTACTTCTTGTGGCTGTCGATACAGTTCCGCTACCAATGATTGGATCGGCCGTGGTTCTACATCCAGTAGAGGGATCATCTCTATTAACTCAAGTTTAATGATGGGGCGAAGACATGGCGCTTGGCTAAACTGCTGCGGGTATCTGAGTTCAAACTCGACATAGCGATATTCATCACGAACGAGACGCGACTCAACGGTAAATCGCTCTGTTTGAGTGATCGCCATTTCAATCTCGTGAATGCATGTCTTACGGGCGGCTTTCTTTTGGCCGCGACTCAGCTCACCAAATTCTTGATGGGGAATGAGCTTTATATCCACATCTTCTGACATTCTCAGGATTTTAACGTTTGACTTGGCTAGTGCAGTCCCCCCAGAAAAAACCATTTGATGATACACAGGCGATACCTTCGCTAATTCGCTAAGTAAGGCGACGACCCAGTAATCTTTTTCAATAATGGCTGGGTTTCCGAGCTCAAGCGCATCGGAAACCTCAAGGAATTGTTGTTTTAGTTTTTCCATATTAACTCGGTGAGTTTAAGACTCGGTTACCGACAGCTAACTTGCGATTAAACTGTTTATGGTTCCACGAGTATTGAATGGAGGATGGGATTTGGGTGCTTTTACCAGATAGGCTTTGTAAAGACAGTTTGTCCATTTCAAAATCGACACCTTTCATCTTTAAAATTTCACGCATCAGGGCATCGCTTCCGCCAGGGTTTGTGGGCATGGGTCTGCCGGTTAGACTATTCATTCTTGCTTTTGTGTATAGACCGTAGCCAAGCTTGATTAACTCACCTTGCTTAACTAACTGCCTTAACGCTCGACCGATTTGGTCGTAGCTAGCAAAACCATCAAAGTCTTTGCGCTCAAAAACATAACGTCTTGAGCGCTTTATCTTTTGATAAACGCGTTCAACAGCTGTCATTTGAACCTCCTAGCTTTCATACGTGTCGGTAGTATAACGCAACCTTATAATGACAGAAAGAAATACGGCACATTCAAAAGAAGATATGCGGCGTTAAAAAACACAAAAAAAACCATAAAGTACTGATTAATAATAGCTTTATGACGGTAAATAAAAAACGACCTATCTATAAGTCACATCCTAACCTCACTATGAGTCTATCCCCTCAGATATGTTTAGAGCATCCTCTATTTCTACACCTAAATAGCGAATGGTATTATCTAACTTCACATGGCCAAGCAATAACTGCACAGCGCGAATGTTTTTAGTTCTCGCATAAATTAAGGTCGCCTTGGTACGGCGCATCGAGTGTGTACCATAAAGGTAGGGATCGTAGCCGAGTTCGGTTACCCAGCGGCGAATGATAGTGGCATAGTTACTTTACTATAACTCATCGATTTCCCCTGCCTCCTAGGACTAGGGAAGATATAGTCTGATGCCGTCAGTTGGCGGTGCATTAGCCATTGAGCTAATGATTGTGCAGTACGAGAAGTAATCTCAAATTGTACTTATCTGCCAGTTTTACTCTGACTGTAAAGTACTCGTTCTTGAATTACCCCACCAGAAGAGATGTCCCTCACTTTCATTCTGAACAAATCACATGAACGCAATTTGCAGTCGATAGCGAGATTGAGCAGAGCCAATTCCATGATATTGCCTTCGATTTCCAGTCTGGTGCGTATTCGCCAGATATCTTCGAGCTTAAAGGGCTTTTTCTGCCCAGTTAAGTGACCTTTCTTCGTCCACATAATTGACCTCCAGTCTAACTTTAGAAGTGGCCTTATTAAGTGTAGATGCGGAAAATTGAATAGCTATGCGTTTAGGGGGCTGACAAATATTGCTCATTAGCACCTACCGATTTAATGGTTGCAAAGAACCTCATTGGATTGTACTCAGCGGGATGAGTGAACAGTTTTTTTTACTTTCACGACCCTTTGATTGAAGAAACGCAAGATGCGGTATCAGCTGCCTATATTCCAATAGGTAAAAGTGCTTTAGACCAAATTGTAGGCTTTGGAAAACAAAAACATACGGCTTGTGTAGTTATATTCCCCAAAGAAGTCTAAACGAAGTCTCGCTCCCTTTAATCATGACAAGTCAAGCTACCTTGGTGAACGCTTACAATTAGTCTTTGTTGCTCTGATCCCAGATACCATCTTTAAGTTGAGACTTTAGCTCAGGGAAGTCGTTTGAATCAAACGTAGGAACTTTGCCTTCACCAAGTTGACGATTGTAATCTTTAGCAAGTTTGATCACGATGCCAGACAACAGAAGAATAGCAATCAAGTTGACTATCGCCATCAAGCCCATTGAAACATCAGCAAGCGACCACACAACAGGTAGAGAGGCGACTGCACCAAACATCACCATACCAAGCACGATAATACGGAAAATGCCAAGACCTGCTTTATGGTTGTGCTCTAAGAAAATCAAGTTAGTTTCAGCGTAAGAGTAGTTAGCAATAATAGAGGTAAAGGCGAAGAAGAAAATCGCTACCGCAACAAAGATACTACCCCAGTCACCGACCTGAGAACTCAACGCCGTTTGAGTTAGCTCGATACCGGTAATTTCACCGTGAGGAACATACTCACCAGACATCAGGATAATGGCAACCGTAGCTGAACAGATAACGATCGTGTCCATAAATACGCCCAACATCTGTACATAACCTTGAGAGGCTGGGTGTGGCGGATATGGTGTCGCGGATGCTGCAGCGTTAGGTGCTGAACCCATACCAGCTTCATTTGAAAATAGACCGCGTTTAACACCGTTAATCATCGCCTGAGCAATAGCATAGCCTAAACCACCTGCAGCCGCTTCCTGTAAGCCAAACGCGCTCTTAAAGATCAACGTCAGAACCGCTGGAAGCTTTTCGATGTTAATCACCATGACAAACATAGCAAGAAGTAGGTAAGCCAATGCCATAACTGGAACAATCAGTTCTGCGACACGAGCGATACGCTTGATACCACCAAAAATAACAATCGAAGATAGCAGGACAACCACAATACCAACGTAAGTATCATCCCAACCGAATGCATTATGCATTGCATTGGCAATAGAGTTGGCTTGTACCGCGTTGAAAACCAAACCAAACGCAATGATCAAGAATACCGAGAAGAGAACTCCCATCCAGCGCATACCTAGGCCTTTTTCCATGTAGTATGCTGGGCCACCGCGGTAGTTACCGTCATCATCTTTGGTTTTGTATAGCTGAGCTAGGGTACTTTCTGCAAACGAAGTTGCCATACCCAGCATTGCGATTAGCCACATCCAGAAGATAGCGCCAGGGCCACCAGCGGTTAGAGCAACGGCAACCCCCGCCATGTTACCCGTGCCAACACGCGCCGCTAAACTCGTACAAAGTGCTTGGAAAGATGAGATACCTGCTTTATCAGCTTTACGGCTGTTTTTCAGTACCGAGAACATGTGACCGAAGTGGCGAAACTGGATGAAGCCCAAGCGGACTGTAAAATAAATTCCCACACCGACCAGAAGATAAACAAGAATTGAACCCCAAAGCAGGTCATTCATTAAATTAATTAAGTCTGTCATAACATCCTCATATTGAGATTTCGCTGATCTCCGCTTCCCAGCCATCCATCTAACTGCCCCACTAAGTGTCAATATTGCTTAGCGTGATATAGTTGTTGTATGCAGTTTAGACCTGTAAAACTCGCCTCATGCTTCCATTTTACGTATCAGCGTATTTTTTGACGGGCGGATAATGCAGCGAAGAAGAACAAAAATCAATATGCAAATAGGTGCATTTATTTGTTATTTTTCACCATATAGTTACCAACAATTAACACATAACAATGCAATTACCCCACAAAAGCAAAATAATTACTCTAAAAAATTACAACAACCAGCATATTCCGAAACATATTATTTTGATGAGCATGTCATCATTAAGATTCCTTACCACGCAAGGCATTGAGTTAACAACCTAGCGATGGCAAATTAGCGCCAATTTGCCACCCAACCGAACAAAAAACAACCAATCACACCCTGTCAATTTGTGACTCGCTAGCACAATATCAGCAAAAACTTCATTGAAACGTAACAAATGAGAAACGAATCAAGGTTACGGTTGATTTAGATATGGTATTAAAAAATGACCCCATTTAGAGGGACAAAAATCATAACGAGGTAGCTTATGGAAGGCTTAAACTTTGAAGAAATTTTTGAACAGGACTTTCCAAAAGGACGAGTTGGCCGTTCAAAACCGGTTAAGCGTAAATGGCGAGAAATCGAAGCGATAAAAGATCGCCAGCGACTACAAAGAGAGTTAATGGATATGGATATCGGCTTTGATGATTTAGAGAAAGTTGAATTATAAAAAAGAGGCGATTTCGCCTCTTTTTTACCTTTTTATATTAAATGCATTCGTGTTCGGTTTGATGAACACGTTCGGCCAACTCTTTGTACTGCTCAGCAATCGTAGTGCCAAAGACAGGATCATCTTCACACACACTCCATTGCTGTTCTACAGCCTGCCAATCCTGTACCGTAAACTTATCGATCAGATAAGGGAATATCGACTTCTCTTCTATTTCTAGATGCGCTTTCTGTGAATCAAGAAAACCCTCGAGTTGCTCGATAAACATATCTTGTGGAATCACGGCGTCCTGCAACACCATATCGACAACACCAAGAAAATCATGGGTCTTCTTGGACAAGGTCTCGTGCTCTAACTCCAAATTATCAATTTGGTGGTGATGACCATAATGCGCTGTGTAGTAGTGATACAGAATGTCTTCTTTAGGGTGGTGAACTTTTTCTGAATGGTTAGCGAGGTAATCAACTAACTCTCTTAATACACGATAATTCACCGGGCGCTCACTTTTCAACTGCGTTAACTTATGACGTAGCAGAGCAAGTAAACGAACCATATAGCCATGCTCTCGACGTATCCTTTCAATCATCATAGCGACTCTCCTTAACACCTATATTTAATAAGTGTATAAGAGGACCGCTCTTCCCGCTTTGATCATGACCAAAATTTAGACAAACATCGAACAATAGGAGACGTTCAGTCCACTTGCAACGGCAAGCGCCATTCAATCGGCGTCAATCCTTGCTGAATCAATATCTGGTTTGCTTGTGAAAAATGGCGACAGCCAAAAAAGCCTCGATGAGCAGAAAGCGGAGAGGGATGCGGACCTGCTAAGACAAAATGCTTATTGCGATCAATAAATCGACCTTTTTTCTGCGCATGCGCTCCCCAGAGAAGGAAGACAACACCACTCTGATGTTGATTAACGGCTTCTATCACTCTGTCTGTGAACGTTTCCCATCCTGACTTAGCGTGAGAGTGTGCCTTTCCTTGCTCTACCGTTAATACAGTATTCAATAATAAGACACCTTGCTCAGCCCAGCTTTGCAAATAGCCATGGGCTGGCACTTCAAACCCTTCGATATCTTGTGCGAGTTCTTTATACATATTGACAAGTGAAGGCGGTGTTTTTACACCAGGAAGAACAGAAAAACATAATCCGTGAGCTTGATTGGGGCCATGGTAAGGATCTTGACCCAAAATCACCACTTTCACATCGCCAAATTCAGTCGATTTAAACGCGTTGAACACATCTTTTGCTGGAGGATAAACCACTTTGCCCAATGCCCTTTCACTTTCTACAAACGCTAAAGTCTGTTTAAAGTAATCTTGCTGTTTTTCAGCTCCGATAACATCGTGCCATGTGAGTTGAGACTTCATCCTCTATTCCTTCTACCTAAAACTTGCGCTTCAATTGTCGCAAAATAAGTAGAAGGAACAAAGATAAGATTACTGCTTCTGTGGTGTACGGTAGTGACCTTGTCCCGTAATGTGACGATTTGGCATAGGGTAACGAACAGGACGCGCAGCAGTATAAAAAGAAGAATAAGGCATAATGACCTCTCCATTGCATTGAACACAGAACAAGCCATGAAAAATTAATGCCAACATTTTCTTTTATTCACTTTCACTTAATGCCTGATGATGAAACTCTCTTAATTTGGCGATTTCTTGCGACCAAATATCGGGGTCAATGGTCTCTAGAATCAAAGGTATGCCATCAAATCTTGTATATTCAAAACAGTGCCAGCCAATCTCCCCAACTCCTAAAGAGTGATGGCGGTCTACTTTGCCGCCTAACGCTATTTTTGAGTCATTAATGTGCATTGCCTTCAAATAGCGCATACCAACGATAGAATCGAACTCAGCAAACGTTGCGTCACAAGCAGCAAAACTGCTCAAATCATAACCAGCCGCAAATGTATGACAGGTATCAATACAGACCCCCACACGTGATTTATCCTCCACCTGCTCAATAATCTCTGCGAGATGTTCAAATCGCCATCCCAAGTTGGTTCCTTGACCCGCCGTATTTTCGATAACGGCAACGACGTCTGGAACCGCTTGGTGAGCAAGATTAATAGACTCGGCAATACGAGATAAACACTCTTCTTCTGAAATTTTCTTTAAGTGACTCCCTGGGTGGAAGTTGAGCAGTGTTAGACCAAGCTGATGACAGCGCTCCATTTCATCAATAAACGCAGCCCGAGACTTAGCGAGTTTGTCCTCTTCAGGCGCGCCCAAATTAATCAGGTATGAATCATGTGGCAATATCTGCTGCGCAGAAAAACCCAGCATTTTGCAGTTTGCTTTAAAGGCCGAGATGGTTTTCTGATCCAATGGCTTGGCCACCCACTGCCTCTGATTTTTCGTAAACAGAGCAAAGGCATTGGCCCCGATTTCACGAGCTCTGAGTGGAGCTTGATCAACACCACCCGCGGCTGAGACATGAGCACCAATAAATTTCTTTCCGTCGCTAATTTTTATCATTGTCATTTAATCACTTTACACTTTCAGAATGGCTACCAACTAACAGGTATTTAGTGCACTAGGTTCAATTTTTCAGCTAATTTTGTAGTAAATTTACAACAAAATAATCATTTAAATATTTTTTATACATTCAAATTTATTGTAAATACATTGTTTTTAAAGATTTTATTGATTTAGAACAATAAAATAACCTTCATTTATTTAATGTTTTTAGTTATTATTTGACATAAATCAATACTATCATAGTGGATATTGGCTATATAATACGTAGCTCAACAAAATTCGAAAGTTAACACCAATTAACCACTAAGTGGACTAGGAGATAGTAATGATCCAAGGCATTCAAATCACTAAAGCAGCAAACGACGATCTACTTAACTCAATCTGGCTACTAGACAGCGAGAAAAACGAAGCACGCTGTGTTGCAGCAAACGCAGGCTTTGAAGCAGATCAAGTTGTTGCGATCAACGAACTTGGCGAGTACGAAAGCCGCGAAGTTGCTATCGAAACAGCACCACGCATCGAAGGTGGTCAACACCTAAACGTTAACGTTCTTAAGCGTGAAACTCTTGAAGATGCTGTTGCTCACCCAGAAAAGTACCCACAATTGACTATCCGCGTTTCTGGCTACGCAGTTCGTTTTAACTCACTAACAGTTGAACAGCAACGTGACGTAATCGCACGTACTTTTACTGAGTCTCTATAATCTCAGTTTATCAACTCGAAAAGGCGCTCATTGAGCGCCTTTTTTATGTTTGCTCTATCTTAGCCACACGAGTGTAAGATACATTAACCCTATTCTTCCGCTACAGAATTGACAAGATGCTATTAGAAGGTATCGAAACCTTACTCGTTTTAAGCAAAGCGAAAACCATGAGCCGCACTGGCAGTCTGCTCTACATTAGCCAATCGGCCGTCAGTAAACGTATTGCCAATTTAGAAAGCAAGCTCGGTAAAAAGCTGATCGTGCCAGATGGACTCCTATTCAGCCGCAGCTCAACTAGCAATGCAAGGAATAGCGCCAGCTTTAGTACCAATCTCGGTGATCAAGGCGATGAAAATTGAGCCCAAATACTGTTCTCATTTCGAACAATTGAGCTCTCTATACCGCCCGATTCATATTTGTTGTCGAACGTCTTCTTATCAAAACCCAAGGATCAGAACATTGATAACAACCATTGCTGATGCTGTTCCCAAAGCAGCTTCAATGCCATTAGCATAGACATGGTAATCACCAGAGGGCGGATCCACTTTTGCCCTTTAGTCACCACGACCTTTGCGCCTAGTTGTGCTCCGATAAATCCTCCTACTGCCATGACTAAACCGATCTCCCAAACAGGCAAGCCAGCGAGAACAAAAAATAGTAATGCGGCGATATTAGATGTGAAGTTAAGTACCTTGGTTCGAGCAGTCGCATCCACCAGCGAAAAGTGACCTAAAGCCACAAAACAAACGGTAAAGATAGAACCAGTTCCCGGACCAAAAAATCCATCATAGAATCCCACGCCTCCGCCAACGGAAAAGGCGAACATGGCTTCAGAGATCTTTGCCTGCCCTGAATACTGCTTGGTTTTTGGGGTAAGAAGAAAGTAGAGTGAGATAGCAACCAGCAAAATCGGTATTAGGCTTGTTAAGACGCCTGCGTCGATATATTGCACCGCCTCAGCACCAATGGCTGAACCGATAAACGTACATGCTATCGCCAAACGCATTTCTTTAATGCTCACTAAGCCATTACGCACGAAATACCAGCTTGCGGAAAAGCTGCCAAACGAACTTTGTAGTTTGTTGGTTGCCAGCGCTTGCGTAGGCGGAACACCAGCAGCAAGAAGTGCAGGCAGCGTAATTAAACCACCGCCTCCAGCCATTGCGTCAATAAAGCCAGCAGTGGTCGCTGCGATGAAAAGAATCGTCAGTATTTCGAGTGTTAGTTCCATTCTCAATCAATTGGTTATCAGCTATCTGTTAATCAAAATATCATCAAGTTAACAATTCACTTAGAGAAAGATTCGACTACAACCAATTCCATATTTTCAACAATATCGAGATAAAAAAGCCCGCTCAAATGAGCGGGCAATGAGGTTGTCATATAAGCTCTGTTGCGAGCCTACTGATTTTTATTTCGCTTCGTTCGCCGCGACTCTTGCGTGCAGCTCTTGAACTGAAGTTACCGACGTTTTCGCGTCTGCAGTGTGTGCCATACACACAGCAAAAGCTGCGTTTAGCGTCGTTGTGTAGTTTACTTTCTCTGCCAGTGCGCCACGACGTAGTACTTTAGAATCCTCAATCGCTTGACGACCAGAAGCCGTGTTGACGATATAGGTGTACTCATTGTTCTTGATACGGTCAAGAATGTGTGGACGACCTTCGTGTACCTTGTTCACTAGACGAGGGTTAATACCCGCTTCACCTAGAATTACCGCTGTACCATGCGTTGCATCTAGTTGGTAACCAAGCTTAGTTAGTTTAGAAGCAAGGTCCACTACACGCTGTTTATCGCCTTCACGAACAGACAGTAGCGCACGACCACCTTCTGGGTAAACCGCGCCACAACCAAGTTCTGCTTTAGCATAAGCTTCAGCAAACGTTGCGCCGACACCCATCACTTCACCAGTAGAGCGCATTTCAGGGCCTAACAGTGGGTCAACACCTGGGAATTTGTTGAATGGTAGTACAACTTCTTTCACTGAGTAGTATGGTGGGATGATCTCTTTAGTGAAGCCCTGAGACTCTAGAGATTGACCCGCCATAACACGTGCAGCAATTTTCGCTAGTGGTGCACCTGTTGCTTTCGATACGAATGGAACCGTACGTGCAGCACGTGGGTTGACTTCAATTAGGTAAACTTCGTTATCTTTCACTGCGAACTGAGTGTTCATTAGACCACGTACACCAAGTTCGAAGGCTAGCTTCTCAACTTGCTCGCGCATCTTGTCTTGGATTTCTTGGCTTAGCGTGTAAGCAGGAAGTGAACATGCCGAGTCACCTGAGTGAACGCCCGCTTGCTCGATATGCTCCATGATACCGCCGATAACCACACGCTCACCGTCACAGATAGCATCGATATCAACTTCCGTTGCATCATCTAGGAAACGGTCAAGAAGAACTGGCGACTCGTTCGATACGCTAACCGCTTCATTGAAGTAACGACGTAGGTCTTGCTCATCGTATACGATTTCCATCGCACGACCACCAAGTACATAGGAAGGACGTACAACAAGTGGGAAGCCAATTTCTTTCGACTTCTCAACCGCTTGTTCCATAGTGGTTACGGTCGCGTTTTCTGGCTGTAACAGGCCTAAACGCTCAACTGCTGCTTGGAAACGCTCACGATCTTCGGCACGGTCGATTGCATCTGGGCTAGTACCAATGATTGGTACACCCGCGGCTTCAAGCGCACGAGCCAGTTTAAGTGGAGTCTGACCACCGTACTGAACGATAACGCCTTTTGGCTTCTCAACACGCACGATTGAAAGTACATCTTCCAGTGTTACAGGTTCGAAGTACAGACGGTCAGACGTATCGTAATCGGTAGAAACGGTCTCTGGGTTACAGTTGACCATGATAGTTTCGTAGCCATCTTCACGTAGAGCTAGTGATGCGTGAACACAACAGTAGTCAAATTCAATACCTTGGCCGATACGGTTTGGACCTCCGCCAAGAACCATGATCTTATCTCTATCTGTCGGTTGAGCTTCACATTCGTCATCGTAAGATGAGTACATGTAAGCCGTATCAGATGAAAATTCAGCCGCACACGTATCAACACGTTTGTATACCGGATGAATATCATACTGGTCACGCAGACGACGGATTTCGCTTTCCGATACACCTAGGATTGAAGATAGACGAGCATCAGAGAAACCTTTGCGCTTCATCTTACGCAGAACATCTTCAGTTAGACCAGCAAAGCCACCCGCTTTAACTTGGTTTTCTAGGCTAACAAGTTCTTCAATTTGAACAAGGAACCAGCGGTCAATTTGCGTTAGGTTGAATACGCCATCGACTGACATACCAGCACGGAATGCATCAGCGATGTACCAAATACGCTCGGCACCGGCTTCTTTCAGCTCATGGCGAATAGTTGTTAGTGCGTCTGGCGCATCTAGGTCAACCATCTCGTCAAAACCATTTGCACCAACTTCTAGACCACGAAGTGCTTTTTGTAGAGATTCTTGTTGGTTACGACCGATCGCCATAACCTCACCAACGGACTTCATCTGAGTTGTTAGACGATCGTTAGCACCTGCGAATTTCTCGAAGTTAAAACGAGGAATCTTTGTTACTACATAGTCGATAGTTGGTTCGAATGATGCTGGAGTTGCACCACCCGTGATGTCATTTTGTAGCTCATCAAGCGTAAAACCAACAGCCAGTTTCGCTGCAATCTTCGCGATTGGGAAACCTGTTGCTTTAGAAGCTAGAGCAGAAGAGCGAGATACACGAGGGTTCATCTCGATGATAACCATGCGGCCATCTTTCGGGTTGATACCAAACTGTACGTTAGAACCACCTGTTTCAACACCAATTTCGCGCAGTACCGCTAGAGATGCGTTACGCATCAGTTGGTATTCTTTGTCGGTCAACGTTTGAGCTGGAGCAACTGTAATTGAGTCACCCGTGTGAATACCCATTGGGTCGAAGTTCTCGATAGAACATACGATGATACAGTTGTCCGCTTTATCACGAACCACTTCCATCTCGTACTCTTTCCAACCGATTAGAGATTCATCGATTAGCAGTTCGTTTGTTGGAGAAAGGTCAAGACCACGACGACAGATCTCTTCGAACTCTTCTTTGTTATACGCGATACCACCACCGGTACCACCCATAGTGAATGAAGGACGAATAATACAAGGGAAGCCAACCATATCCAGAACAGCGTAAGCTTGTTCCATTGTTTTCGCCGTATCAGCACGTGGACACTCAAGGCCGATAGACTTCATCGCTTTATCGAAACGAGAACGGTCTTCTGCTTTATCGATAGCGTCAGCCGTTGCACCAATCATCTCTACACCGAATTCGGCAAGGACGCCGTGCTTCTCTAGGTCTAGTGCACAGTTAAGCGCTGTCTGACCACCCATCGTTGGGAGAACCGCATCTGGACGCTCTTTTTCGATGATCTTACGCACGACTTCCCATTGAATTGGTTCAATGTAAGTGGCATCCGCCATGTCTGGGTCAGTCATGATGGTTGCTGGGTTCGAGTTAACAAGAATTACTCGGTACCCCTCTTCACGCAGTGCTTTACATGCTTGAGCACCAGAGTAGTCAAACTCACATGCCTGACCGATAACAATCGGGCCTGCACCTAGAATTAGAATACTTTTTATGTCAGTACGTTTTGGCATTCTCTACTACTCCGAATTAAGCGCTGTGTTGTTTGATTAGTTCGATAAAGTGGTCAAATAGCGGAGCCGCGTCATGTGGACCTGGGCTTGCTTCAGGGTGACCTTGAAAGCTAAATGCTGGCTTATCCGTACGGTGGATACCTTGAAGAGAGCCATCAAATAGTGACACGTGAGTTGCACGCAAGTTCTCAGGTAGCGTTGCTTCATCCGCCGCAAAACCGTGGTTCTGAGAAGTAATCATCACAACATTGCGGTCTAGGTCTTTAACTGGGTGGTTAGCACCATGGTGACCGAACTTCATCTTCACAGTCTTCGCACCAGAAGCTAGTGCTAGGATTTGGTGGCCAAGACAGATACCAAAGACTGGCAAACCTTTTTCTAGGAATACTTTTGTCGCTTCAATTGCGTAAGTACATGGTTCTGGATCGCCAGGGCCGTTCGATAAGAATACGCCATCTGGATTCAGAGCTAAGACTTCTTCCGCTGAAGTTTCAGCAGGCACAACGGTTAGGCGGCAGCCTCGGTCAACAAGCATACGCAGGATGTTGCGTTTTGCACCGAAGTCGTAGGCAACAACATGATATGGCAGCTCGCTATCGTCTTGCGCTTCAGGAAGTCCACCCTCAAGCGTCCACGAGCCCTGTTTCCATTGGTACGCTTCTTTTGTTGTAACTTCTTTCGCAAGGTCCATACCTTTTAGGCCAGGGAATTCTTTCGCTTTAGCAAGAGCTAGAGCCTCGTCTAAGTTGTTACCAGCGACGATACAACCGTTCTGTGCACCTTTTTCACGCAAAATACGAGTAAGTTTACGCGTATCGATATCAGCAATGCCGACGATATTTTGCGATTTAAGGTAGTCAGAAAGGGATTGTTGGTTACGGAAGTTAGAAGCGATAAGAGGAAGATCGCGAATCACAAGGCCTTGTGCGTGGATTGAAGAAGATTCTTCGTCTTCGGTATTAGTACCGGTATTGCCAATGTGAGGATAAGTAAGGGTGACGATCTGTTGGGAATAGGAAGGATCAGTGAGGATTTCTTGGTACCCCGTCATCGAGGTATTAAAAACAACTTCACCAACGGATAAACCATCTGCTCCAATGGAAACACCGCGGAACACTGTCCCATCTTCTAGGACTAACAGTGCTGATTTACTCAAGACAACCTCCAGAATAAAAATGCAAAAATAATAAATTTAACTGCAAATTTGCCTTCCTTGGCGCAATAAAAAAGCGCAAATAGGTATTTTAGACAAATTGGCGGTATTCTAAAGACGCTTGCGGTTCGTGTCAACATAGACATGAAAATAAATTTACTATTTAAAGCAGTTAAAACAAAAAATGGTTTTAGACCCCCAAAAAAACAAGTTTACTCGCGATTAGCAATCGTGTTCATGAAAATACGGTGAATCTCACTAACCATAACAGATTTAAGATCACATTTTTTTAGCCATGATTTACGCAAACGTTGCACCACCAAAGTTAACTCTCACTTTTAAGCATTTAATGCCAATAAGCGACCATAACCACCAAAAACACAACTAAACTTAACTAGTCACTGCACTTTAATAAAGGGTATGACAACCCATAACTATAGGCAGATACAAAAAGCGCCGGGATAACCCAGCGCATAATTATTTAATATTGCTTTAATGATTTGATCGTGTTGACCCATTCACCTCAAATTAGAGTTCATTGAGTCCAAGTACATCTGTCATTGTATAAAAACCGGCTGGCTTCTCTTTTAGCCACACCGCGGCTTTCACAGCACCGTTGGCAAACGTCATTCTATCGGTCGCCTTGTGTGTAATCTCAACACGCTCACCAATATCAGCAAACATAGCGGTATGTTCGCCAATGATGTCGCCTGCACGAATGGTTGCGAAGCCGATTTCATCTTTTGTACGTTCACCCGTAATACCCTCACGTGCGTATACGGCGACGTCATTGAGCTTATTGCCCATAGCTTCAGCAATCGCTTCGCCCATACCAATAGCAGTCCCTGAAGGAGCATCAACTTTATGTCTGTGGTGAGCTTCTACAATTTCGATATCGCAGTAATCACCCATTACTTTGGCGGCTTTCTCTAGAAGTTTAAATACTAGGTTAACGCCAACCGAGTAATTTGGCGCCATCACAACAGGGATCGCTTTAGCATGCTGATCAATCATTTCACGTTCTTGATCTGAAAATCCGGTTGTCCCGATCACAATGCACTTTCCGTGTTGCTTACAAAGCTCAATATTCGCCAACGTGCTCGCGGGGGCGGTAAAGTCAATGATCACATCAAAGTTATCAACCTCTTTTGCTAGGTCATCAGTCAGAAAAACATCGAGCTTCCCTTCACCGCATAATTCGCCGATATCCACACCCACTAATGATGATTCAGGGCGCTCTGAGCCAGCTGCCACTTGAGCTTGCTGGTTTAAGTAAGTCGCTTTAACTAGATTGCGGCCCATACGACCCGCTGCTCCTGCAATTGCAATACGTACCATTGCATTTTCTCCATTCTTCGAATAGTTGTTCTTATAGCCAATTGGATAAAACTAACAGTATTAATAGGCGATGGCTAGTCGGCTATAGAGTGCAAGTTAGCAAAACTCTTTTACTACTCGCTCTAGAATCGGCACATTGGCTTCAGGAAAGGTGTAATTAACAAGTTCATCTAGCGCAACCCACAAACCCTGTTGCCCTTCTTTACCGTAGGGTTCACCTTCAAATTGAGTCACTGTCATGAAATCAAATTTGAGTGACTTATCTGGATAATCAAACTCCAAGTGTTCAAAAGGTTGCTGCTCGGTAGTCGTAATACCAATTTCTTCTTCAAGCTCTCGAATCATGGCCTGTTCAATGGTTTCACCCTGCTCAACTTTACCGCCAGGAAACTCCCAGAAGCCCCCTTTATGCTTGTCATCTGGACGTTTTGTAATGAATACCTGTGATTTATCGAGGTTAAAAATAATACCTGCGACAATATGGATTCTTTTCATCTGACTTCCTAATTACTTTGGTTGCCATACCCTGCAACGGGGCAGACTGTTCTAATTACAAACATTAGATACAAAAAGAGCCGCAAACGCGACTCTTTATATTATCAATTTTCCATAGCAGCACGCGTTAAGGACAACCAGGCAATGCGGAGTTTACGTGAGTAAATAGGCACTGCCGACGCTGTCCTCAGCCAAGACATTAGTTTATTTGTCCGTGGCACTGCTTGTATTTTTTACCACTACCACATGGGCATGGTTCGTTACGTCCCACTTTACGTTCATCACGAACGACCGGTTGGTGAGCACCTTGCGATTCATCACTATCAGACAACTGATTATCAGCAGACGCATGTTGAGCTTGCGCACGTCGAGCCGCTTCTTCAGCTTGAGCAAGACGCTGAGCTTCCATACGTTCTACTTCTTCCTGCTGTTGAACGCGGACCTTAGAAAGAATCGTGATCACGTCAGCTTTTAGAGAATCAAGAAGACCTTCAAACAGTTCAAATGACTCACGTTTGTATTCTTGCTTAGGGTTCTTCTGTGCATAACCACGTAAGTGAATACCTTGACGAAGGTGATCCATCGCAGCTAGGTGTTCTTTCCACAATGTATCTAGCGTTTGTAGCATGACAGATTTTTCAAAGTTACGGAGTACTTGCGCACCGACCACTTCTTCTTTCTGTTTGTAAACGGCTACCGCGGTATCTAGGATCTTCTCGCGCAATGCTTCTTCGTATAGCTTGTCGTCTTCCTCAAGCCACTGTTTGATTGGGGCATTGAGGTCAAAGTCATTTTTAAGACGCTCTTGAAGGCCTTCAATATCCCACATATCTTCCAGAGATTGTGGTGGGATGTACTCATCAATCGTTGCAGACAGAACATCAACGCGGTTTTGTTCGATCATTTCGCTGATGTCTTCAACATTCATCAGTTCATCGCGAAGTTCGTAAACAACCTTACGCTGGTCATTCGCCACGTCATCGTATTCGAGCAACTGCTTACGAATATCGAAGTTGCGACCTTCTACTTTACGCTGAGCTTTCTCGATCGAACGAGATAACATCTTAGATTCAATCGCTTCGCCCTCATCCATACCACTTTGGATCAGGCTTGCCATACGATCAGAGGTAAAGATACGCAGCAGTGAGTCTTCCATCGATAGGTAGAAACGAGAAGAACCTGCATCACCTTGACGACCAGAACGACCACGTAACTGGTTGTCGATACGGCGAGATTCATGACGCTCTGTACCAATAATATGCAAACCACCCGCTTGCAGAACTTGGTCGTGAACCACTTTCCATTCAGCTTTAATTGCATCAATCTGCTCTTGTGAAGGATTTTGCAATGCCTCTACTTTCGCTTGCCAGCTACCACCCAACACGATGTCGGTACCACGACCAGCCATGTTAGTAGCGATAGTGACCGCGCCAGGAATACCTGCTTCTGCAACGATCTCAGCTTCTCGCTCGTGGAACTTGGCGTTAAGAACATTGTGCTTGATTTTGGCTTTCTTCAATGCATTAGAAAGAAGCTCAGATTTTTCAATCGAAACCGTACCCACTAGAGATGGCTGACCTTTCTCAACACGTTCTTTAATGTCTTCGATGATCGCGTTGAATTTTTCAGCTTCGGTACGATAAACCACATCTGGCATATCGTTACGAATCATTGGCTTGTTGGTTGGAATAACAACCGTTTCAAGACCATAGATAGACTGGAATTCGAACGCTTCTGTATCTGCGGTACCTGTCATACCTGACAGTTTTTCGTATAGACGGAAATAGTTCTGGAAAGTGATCGATGCCAGAGTCTGGTTTTCATTCTGGATCTTCACGCCTTCTTTTGCTTCTACCGCTTGGTGTAGCCCTTCTGACCAACGACGTCCCGGCATTGTACGGCCAGTGTGTTCGTCAACAATAACCACTTCACCATCTTCGGTAACGATGTAATCGACGTTTTTCTCAAACAATACGTGAGCGCGCAGAGCGGCATTCACGTGATGTAGTAGACTGATATTGGTTGGTGAATAAAGTGTGTCACCCTCTTCCATCAGTCCATTTTTAATCATTAGCTCTTCCACAAATTCTTGACCCGTTTCAGTCAAGTGAACTTGCTTAGACTTCTCATCTACAGTGTAGTGACCGTCACCGCGGTACTCTTCTGAATCTTCTTTATCTTGTTTTTGTAGATGTGGGATCAGGGTATTAATGCGAGTGTAGAGCTCTGAGCTATCTTCAGCAGGGCCTGAAATGATCAGCGGCGTACGCGCTTCATCAATCAGAATCGAGTCCACCTCATCGACAACAGCAAAGAAGCGTTCACGCTGTACGCGGTCTTCGGCACGGAAAGCCATATTATCGCGTAAGTAGTCGAAACCAAATTCGTTGTTTGTGCCGTACAGAATATCGGCTAGATAAGCTTGCTTCTTCTCTGGTGGCGCCATGTTAGGCACGTTCACACCAACAGTCATACCTAGGAATTCAAATAAAGGACGGTTTGTTTCTGCATCACGTTTGGCTAGATAGTCATTCACCGTAACAACGTGGACACCTTTACCAGGAAGGGCATTTAAGTAGGCAGGCAAGGTTGCTGTTAATGTTTTACCTTCACCTGTACGCATTTCTGCGATTTGGCCTGCGTTCAGTACCATACCACCGATAAGCTGAACGTCGAAATGGCGCATGCCATAAACACGCTTAGATGCTTCACGTACCGTTGCAAAAGCTTCTGGTAGTAATTTATCTAACGTTTCACCCTGTTCTAAACGCTGACGGAACTCAACCGTTTTAGCTTTTAACTCTTCGTCAGATAGAGCTTCAAACGTTGGTTCGTAGTTATTAATCTCTTTTACAATTTTTCTCAGGCGTCGCAGTGTTCTGTCATTGCGACTGCCAATTACCTTTGTCAGTAGCTTAGTTATCATTTGCTATGAATCTCTCTTTATTTAGATCGGGCCCGATCTATTTCAATGCCTTCAGTCTCTAACAGTTTTTTACTAAGAATACTGAGATAAATCACGTAACTCAGATATTGAGATGAGAACTCTAGATTTCAAGGCTTATATCACTATAAGTGGCGCATAGTTTATGAAATTTTGCCTCCGACAACCAATAACAAGGTGATTTGTTTGAAGCATTCTTTATTTTTTGACGTTATATGATGGAAGTTTATTCGTTATCTGCCCTATCTTCGTACCAATCCTTTGACTAAAATAGGGCTGACTATGGAACTTGAGGCTCATTATGAGAGACCATCGCCCGACGTTAGGTGACGAGATCATTGCCGATTCACGACTTTCGCAGCTCCAACAGCACGCAAAAGAGATCATGACGATCAACAAAGAATTAAAGGCAATTCTGCCCAGAGGCGCGGAAGATCATTGCCGGGTGGCAAACATTCGCGATAATCAACTGTTCCTCGAAGTGGCCAGTGCAGGGATCAAAATGAAGATCGACTATGAGCGTTTGCATATCCTTAACCAATTACGAACAAAAGGTTTTGCCCGCCTCATTGGTGTAACGGTGCAGATCAACCCAGATCTTTATCGAAGCCGTGAAGAGAAAAAAGAGAGATCTAAGCCTCGCGACCCTATTTCTGAAACAGCCGCTCAGTACTTAGAAATGATTGCCAGTGGTGCATCACCTAAAGTTAAGGCTCGTTTGGAAAGATTAGTTTTATTGTAGGCATAAAAAAGCCAGACTCTCGTCTGGCTTTTTTAATTCAATCTAATACTACATTTGGCTCGGCAAATGCTACCGGAGACGTTGATTCTTCTTCGAAAGTCACCCACTCCCACGCTTCTTGATCAGCAAGTACTGAACGAAGTAGCTGGTTGTTTAGACCATGGCCTGATTTGAACGCACGGAACTCACCAATAATTGGATGACCACACATGTAAAGATCACCAATTGCATCAAGAACTTTATGCGTCACAAACTCATTTTCGAAACGAAGGCCTTCTTCATTCAAGATACGGTACTCATCAAGCACGATAGCGTTATCGAAGCTACCACCTAGAACTAGGTTCTGTGATTGAAGGTATTCAATATCGCGCATGAAACCAAACGTACGTGCACGAGAGATTTCTTTCACGAAGCCTTGAGAAGAGAAGTCAAACAACAAGTGTTGCTCATCTGCATCAATCGCTGGGTGATTAAACTCGATTTCGAAATCCATGCGGAAGCCATTGAAAGGAACAAACTCAGCCCACTTATCGCCATCTTCAAAGCGTACTGGCTTTTTAATGCGAATAAAGCGTTTCGCCGCGTTTTGCTCTTCAATACCAGCCTGTTGCAACAAGAATACGAACGGGCTCGCACTGCCATCCATAATTGGAATTTCTGGCGCATCGACTTCAACAACGATGTTGTCAATGCCCATACCAGCAAGAGCCGCATTTAAGTGCTCTACTGTAGAGATACGTACACCTTGATCATTCACCAGCGCTGTACATAGCATTGTATCGCGCACAGATTCTGGATCCGCAGGAAAATCAACCGGTGGATTTACATCGGTACGGCGGTAAATAATGCCTGTATTTGCAGCTGCTGGGCGAAGAGTAAGTGTGACTTTACGACCAGAGTGGAGACCCACACCAGTTGTTTTCACTATTTCTTTCAGAGTACGTTGTCTGATCATCTACTTTGCCTCAGTAAAAATGCTACAAATCACGGTCAATGGTGATATTGACCGTGCATGCTACCACAAAATTGAACAGTGTCAAATTGCGATTGTATTAGTCAGCTTGACGACGTAAGAAGGCTGGAATATCTAAGTAGCCGCTTTCTTTGTCCGCTTTCGGCGCTGCACTTTGGCTTGCACTCGAACCAGACGACGCAGATGTCGTTGGCTGAGGAGTTACCTGTGGCTTATCTTGCAAAGTTGATGCCGTTTTCTCTTCCACTTTATTGACGGTTGCATGCTGAGATGTCACCGCTTGTGGTTGAGTCTGTGGCTGAGCAACTGGCGCAACTTTCGCCTTACCGCCCGCAACTAGCGTGATGTCAGGTTTCTTCTCGTTACCAATACCCGTAGCAACAACTGTTACACGAATTTCATCTGCCATATCAGGATCAAGTGAAGTACCAATAACAACCGTAGCGTTATCTGATGCGAAAGCTTTTACTGTATTACCTACAGTTTCAAACTCGTCTAGACGCATATCTAGACCCGCAGTGATGTTCACAAGTACACCACGTGCGCCAGCAAGATCGATATCTTCAAGCAGCGGGCTTGAAATCGCCATTTCAGCCGCTTCTTCTGCACGGTCTTCACCTTTTGCAACACCGCTACCCATCATCGCATGACCCATTTCCGACATAACTGTACGTACGTCAGCAAAGTCGACGTTAATCATGCCAGGACGAGTAATCAGCTCTGCAATACCCTGTACTGCATTCTTCAATACATCGTTAGCACTCGCAAAGGCTTCAAGTAGTGTGATACCACGACCAAGTACTTTGAGAAGCTTTTCATTAGGAATCGTGATTAATGAATCCACATGTTTAGAAAGCTCTTCAATACCTTGTTCAGCAAACGCTAGGCGTTTCTTGCCTTCAAAGCTAAATGGCTTAGTCACTACAGCAACAGTCAAGATATTGAGCTCTCTTGCTACTTCTGCAATTACTGGGGCTGCACCTGTACCAGTACCACCACCCATACCAGCTGCGATAAATACCATATCGGCACCACTCAGCTCTTCTTTAATTCGATCACGATCTTCGAGAGCTGCGTCACGCCCAACTTGTGGGTTTGCACCTGCGCCAAGTCCTTTTGTGATATCACCACCAATCTGAATAACGCTATTCACGCTGGTTTTACGAAGTGCCTGAGCATCAGTATTAATACTAATAAACTCAACACCTTCGATGGATTCACGTACCATGTGTTCAACGGCGTTACCGCCACCGCCACCAACCCCAACGACTTTAATTACTGCATCGTCAGACATTTCCATCATCGGTTCAAACATGTGTTATCTCCGTTTTTCCTGCTGCTCAGGTTAAAACTCTTTTTGTATCCAATTACGCAAACGACCAAATAAACCCGTTACAGAGGCACGAGAGGGCTCGTTATACTCAGTATCATCATTTACTCGTGCATCTCTTGCGTAATGAAGTAAACCAACTGCCGTAGAATGATACGGCTCTTTAACGTAATCAGTTAAGCCACTCACCTCTAAGGGTTTGCCGACTCTAACTTGGTTGCGGAATACACGTTCCGCACATTCTACCAAACCTTCAATCTGTGACGCTCCTCCTGTGAGCACCACTCCTGCGGCTAGGTGATGTTTAATCCCTTCTTCGCGCAGTTTTTCTTGTACGGTATCGATAGTTTGGTTAACCAGTCCCATCAACTCAGTATAACGAGGCTCAATCACTTCAGACAAAGTCTGTCTTTGTAAACTGCGTGATGGGCGTCCGCCTACACTTGGAACGTTAACTGTATCATCTTTACTGACTAACTCACTTAGAGCACAGCCATATTTCACTTTAATTTCTTCAGCATCACTAACTGGGGTACCGAAGGCAAAAGCGATATCACTTGTCACTGCATTGCCAGCGTATGAAAACACTTCGGTATGACGCAATGCGCCGCCAGTCCAAATGGATACATCCATCGTACCAGCACCGATGTCTACAACACAAACACCAAGCTCTCGTTCATCTTCAGTGATCACAGCATTACTCGCTGCTAACCCTGAATAAACCAGATGCTCAACTTTGAGTCCACAACGCTCGACTGCTTTTATGATATTTCTCGCCATATCATTGTGACAAGAGATCAGGTGCACGCTAACTTCCATGCGCACTCCTGATAAACCTAGCGGATTTTTTATCCCTTCTTGATAGTCAATCGTAAATTCTTGAGGGATAACGTGCAGAATGCGCTGTTCGTCACCAATCTTAATTGATTTGGCAGTATGAATCGCACGATCCATATCTTCTTGAGAGACCTCTTCATCCGAAATGGTTCCCATGCCTTTCTCAATTCGGCTAGCAATGTGACGCCCTGAAAGGGAGATAAACACATTCGTGATATCGCATTCTGCCATCAGCTCTGCTTGATCGACCGCTCGCTGAACCGATTTTACAACCGATTCAAGGTCATTCACGCCACCTTTATCCATCCCGCGGGAAGGACTGCTGCCTGCGCCAATAATATTGATTTGACCATCAGGCAATACTTCACCCACGAGAGCCGATACGGTTGCAGTGCCTATATCAAGACCAACAATAATGCTGTCATCAGCGGTCTTAGTCATCTGTATTCTCTTGCTCTAACTCTTGTTCTGGGAACCATCCAATTGAGGCTCCCGTATCATACCTGAGGTCGATGTAGCTTACTCGCTGAGCATCGCTACCCAAATTCTGATAAAGCGAAACAAAGCGCTCTATCCGTTCCTGTAGTGACTCTTTGCCTAGCTCGAGGCGAATTCCGTTATCTAGGATAATCTGCCAAGCTCGGCGTTCATTCAACACCAAGGAAGTAATCGTTAAGTTAAGTGACTGAAACTTTGGACTGATCTCACGCCACACTCGCAACACTTCTTCGCTACTGTTTTGCGGTCCATAAAGTTTTACTCGCTCTTCATCCAATTTGGCTATGTCACCGTCGAAAACTTGCCCATCTTCATTGAGTAGTGCATTGCCATTCCAGATAGCCTCTGCATGAAACTCAGTAAGAAAGACTTTAACCGTGTCAGGCCATTGTTTACGAATTGAGGCATGTGATACCCAGGGGATAGACTCGGCCATATTTTGTAGCACGTTAATATCCTGCGACATAAACGTTCCAACATGATCAAGCTGAGCAAATGCTCGCTGTACATCAGCTGCTGAAACGTAATGTAATTCACCCTGGAGCACGATCTTAGATAGCGGAAGACGCTGGTCATCCCACATCCAAGAGATCGTAGAGTAAAGGAGAGAGCCTATTAACAACAATACCACCAGCAAGAATGCGCCACCTAGAGCGTGTTCTTTAACTAGTGGTTTAGAGGTTAAACGACGGCCTTCATTAAAAGCACTTTTAATCAAAGTCCATAGTCCTTGCCAATTAGCTCGCTTATTTTCCCTATCTCAATTCGTATATAGAGGCAAAAGCACTTACTTTAACCTTCGGATTATACTGGCGTCATAGAAAGTATCAAACACTGATATTAAGAAATCGCCACTTAAAACGGAATAAGTGACGCAATTAGTCAAAATTCAATGTTTAAATCAAGCTTGAGACATCTTGTCGACATTTAACTCAAGAGCTTCGAGCTGTTTCGCTACCTTACCAACATCACCCGCACCTTGAGTTAGTACTAAGTCACCATCTTGTAAAACATTAGCGAGAACTGAAGGTAACGCCTTGCTATCTGGAACAAAAATCGGATCAATCTTACCGCGACTACGAATAGTCCTACATAAAGAGCGTCCATCGGCTCCCGAGATAGGTTTCTCACCTGCAGAATAAACATCCAACATGATCAGAACATCAACTTGTTCGAGTACATTGGCGAAATCATCGTAAAGATCTCGTGTTCGGCTATAACGGTGAGGCTGAAAAATCATAACGAGACGTTTATCCTGCCAACCATTGCGTGCAGCTTGAATGGTCACATCAACTTCCGTTGGATGATGTCCATAATCATCGACCAGCATGGCCTGACCATTACCAGTATTGAACTCACCAAGGTGTTCAAATCTGCGTCCTGTACCTTGAGTTCCGGCCATGGCTTTTAGAACGGCCTCATCACTAATGTCATCCTCAGTAGCAACCGCGATTGCCGCAGACGCATTCAGTGCGTTGTGCCTACCAGGAATATTGAGAGTAATATCTAAATCCGGTTTGCCATGGCGAGCAACGGTGAATTTGCCTTGCTGCCCTTCTTGTCGGTAATGAGTAATGCGTACATCCGCATCCTCAGAGAAACCATAGGTGATCACCTGACGGCTAATGATTGGAACCAATTCTCGTACAACAGGATCATCAATGCATACGATCGCTTGACCGTAAAATGGAAGGTTGTGAAGAAAATCGATAAATGTCTGCTTTAGAGTCTCAAAATCACCACCATAGGTATCCATATGATCAGCTTCGATATTGGTGACGATGCTGACCATTGGCTGAAGGTGTAGGAATGAAGCATCACTTTCATCCGCTTCTGCAATTAAGATACGGCTCGAACCGAGACGAGCATTAGTTCCGACACTCTTAACAAGACCGCCATTAACGAACGTTGGATCTAAGCCAGCTTCTGAGTAAATTTGTGTGACAAGTGCAGTGGTTGTGGTTTTACCATGTGTACCAGCAACCGCAATGCCGTGGCGGAAGCGCATTAACTCAGCAAGCATTTCAGCACGACGAACGACCGGAATACGTGCTGCGCGCGCCGCTATTATCTCTGGGTTTTCTTCATTGATGGCGGTTGAAACAACGACAACACTCGCCTCTGAAACATTTTCTTTTGCATGACCAATAAATACTGTCGCGCCTTTCTTAATCAGACGTTCTATCGTCACATTAGCCGCAATATCTGATCCAGAAATTTGATATCCTTCATTCAGTAATACTTCGGCAATACCGCTCATACCTGCACCACCAATACCGATGAAGTGAATGCATTTTACGCGGCGCATCTCTGGCACCATAGCTCTAATCTGAGCCAAATCTTGAGTATGTTTAACTGTCATGATTCTTTCTCGTTATTTCGTCAGTGCAATAATGGCTTCAGAGACCACACTATCTGCATCTAACTTAGCAGCGTCTCGTGCTTTCTTTGCCATATCAAGCAAAGCCGCGCGATCTAGCTGTTGAATTTCGTTCGCAAGTTTCTCTACGGTGAGTTCACCCTGCTCAATCATTTTTGCTGCACCACACTCTACCAAATGGTCAGCATTCAAGGCCTGCTGTCTATCTTTATGCATAAACGGGATAAAGATAGCCCCGACACCCGCAGCGGATACTTCAGATACGGTCAGCGCACCTGAGCGACACACAAGTAGATCAGCCCATTGATAAGCCGCGGCTACATCATCGATAAACTCGAGCACTTCCGCGCTCTCGACTTGATGCTCGGCGTATGCTTGCGCCACTTCCTGCTGGTTGTTTTTACCAGCCTGGTGGCGAATCTGATAGCCACTGCCAAGCTTAGCCATCACTTCAGGTAACGTTCGGTTAAGGATCTGAGCACCTTGGCTGCCTCCCATAACCAAAATTCTGATATCACCATCACGCTGACTCATCCGGCTAGTTGGCGGTTCAATGGTCACCACATCTTCACGCACAGGGTTACCAACAACTGGAGCCGCTGGGAAAGCCCCTGGGAAAGCCTGAAAAACCTGACGAGCTATCTTAGATAGCCATTGATTTGTCAGGCCCGCAACAGCGTTTTGTTCATGCAAAACAATAGGGATACCAAGTGACCATGCAGCGATTCCGCCCGGTCCACTTACGTAGCCACCCATACCAAGAACTGCATCTGGCTTCCAACGCTTCATATGAGCTCTCGCCTGAAACACAGCATTGATAATCTGCAATGGTGCGGCAATTAATCGGCCAATGCCTTGACCGCGTAGACCTTTTACTTTGATAAAATCGATCTCGATACCGTGTTTCGGCACCAAATCCGCTTCCATACGATCAGCAGTACCCAACCAGCGAATATCCCAACCTTGCGACTGAAGCTTTTTCGCAACGGCAAGTCCTGGGAAAACATGGCCACCTGTCCCGCCAGCCATAACCATTAATCTTTTATTCGTTTTCATCTGTATTTAACTTTTGTTCTTGTTTTCTGCACTACCCAATCGGCACTCATAATCGATACGCAGTAAAATGGAAACGGCAACAGCCATGACGATCAAACTCGAACCACCATAACTGATCAGAGGTAACGTCAAACCTTTGGTGGGTACCATACCCGCAGCAGCACCGACGTTGACTAGAGTTTGGAAAGCAAACCAAATCCCGATACCAAATGCTAAATAGCCACCAAAGAGTTGGTTGTTTTCAAATGCCTTACGACCAATATAAATCGCTTTTAACACCAAACTAAAAATCAGCATCAATACCAGTACAACCCCCACATAACCTAACTCTTCGGCTAGCACGGCGAAGACAAAGTCAGTATGCGCTTCTGGTAGATATTCCAATTTTTGAATTGAGTTGCCTAACCCTTGGCCGAACCACTCGCCACGGCCAAATGCCATCAAAGATTGAGTTAACTGATATCCACTACCAAATGGGTCATCCCACGGATCCATGAAAGAGGTAACACGGCGCATCCGGTAAGGTTCGATATAGATAAGCGTTGCAACCGCAACCAAGCCTACGACCATTAAAGCGAGAAACTGAGTCAGCTTGGCTCCAGCAATAAACAACATACCAAACAGAGTAACCAACATCACGATGACGGTCCCTAAGTCAGGCTGGAGCAACAGTAAACTCGCCAGCGTTGCAAAGACAATAATCGGCTTGATAAAACCGCCGAAAAAGCTGGACCGAACTTCTTCACTCTTTCGCACTAAATAACCAGACATGAAGATGAACAACGACAGTTTGGCGACTTCTGCTGGCTGTAAGTTAAACAAGCCTAATGGAATCCATCGCGAAGCACCGTTCACCGATTTACCCGCAACGAGCACGACGATGAGTAGTCCGATTGAAAGCAACAAAAGCCAAGTACTGAACTCTAACCAACGCTTGATCGGGACTTGAAGGATAACGGCCGAGGTGGAGATGGCCAGCACCAAAAAAATAGCGTGGCGAAACATAAAGTGAAAAGGTTGGTCAGTTAACCGAGAACTGATTGGAAACGAAGCAGAGGTCACCATCACCAGCCCAGTCAGCATCAACCCCAAAGAGATCCATACTAACTGTCGGTCATACAGGGCTTCGGGTGACGATGTAGTCACCCAACGTTTGATGCTGCCAAAAACGTTTCGAGTTTGCATAGTTCCCTACGTTATTTATGCGTAAGCTTTCGCTAGCTCGGTGAATGCATCTCCACGAGCCATAAAATTACTGAACTGGTCAAAGCTGGCACAGGCTGGAGAAAGTAATACCATATCTCCGGCAATCACATTGGGCGCTAACCACTGAATGATCTCTTCCATATCGTCAAAACGCTGAGCGCTTGGGTGAAGCGGCATAAACTGGTCACCGTCCTCACCAAAACAGCATAATTGCAGCTTCAAAGGCTTGAGTATCGGTTCTAACTGGGAGAAATCAGCACCTTTACCGATACCACCCACTAAAAGATACAGGGTGCCTTCCAGCTCAAGACCCGCCAAGGCTGCCATAGTGCTGGCGACATTCGTCGCTTTCGAATCATTGACCCACTTAACACCACGATTATCGGCAACCACTTGGCAGCGATGTGTCAAACCGCGGTAAGATTTCAACGCAGCTAAGCCTTTTTCGATATCAACGCCGACTTGCGCTAACAAGGCTAATACCACTAATGCGTTGGCAACATTATGACGACCAACAAGTGAGAGTTCCGATGTAGGACAAATAAGCGTGCCATTGACTGAAATATACTCGATACCATGCTGCGCAGTAACGGCAAACTGGGTTGGCTCAACCAGACTAAACTCGATCAGGTTATGCCCATCATGGTCTGGGTAGGTTTGTTTATCGTCAGCATTGACCACACAAGCTTCAGCATGCTCAAAGATGCGCAACTTCGCTTGGCGATAATCTTCCATACCTTGGTAACGATCCATATGGTCTTCAGATAGATTCAAAAACGCCGCCGCTTTTGGCGCTAATGAGCGCGTCGTTTCTAACTGGAAGCTGGACAATTCTAGAACATATAAGTCCGCATCCAACGCAAGAAGATCTAACGCAGGCACACCAATGTTGCCGCCAACACCGACTGTAAGACCGGCCGCTTTAGCAACCTGCCCCGTCCAATCTGTGACGGTACTCTTACCATTTGAGCCAGTAATGGCGATCACTGGTTTATCGACTTGCCACGCAAACAGCTCAATATCGCCAACAACAGGGATACTCTTGGCGAGCACCTGCTGAATTTCGGGCGTCGCTAAAGCAATTCCGGGATTAGTCACAACCAGATCAGCTTCAAGTAACCAGTTCAGATTCCAACTTCCACTATGTAGAGCAATCCCCTGTGGTAAGGCTTCACTGCCCGGTGGGTTTTCACGCGTATCGATAACGCGAACATCTAGCGTTTTCTGTAATGAGGTTAAGTACTTAACGACAGAGAGCCCGGTGATACCGAGCCCTACAACAACGACTTTCTCAATACCTTGCCAACGATCCGTGGTCATGGTGTGAACTTCCTTATCGAACTTTAAGCGTCGCTAAACCGACAAGAACAAGCACAATAGAGATGATCCAGAAACGAACGATCACTCGTGGTTCAGGCCAACCTTTTAGCTCGTAATGATGGTGAATTGGTGCCATACGGAAAATACGTTGACCACGCAACTTATAGGAACCGACCTGTAAGATTACAGAAAGCGTTTCCATTACAAAAACCCCCCCCATAATCACTAAAACAAATTCCTGACGAACCAACACGGCAATGGTACCAAGCGCACCACCTAAGGCGAGTGAGCCCACATCACCCATAAACACTTGTGCTGGGTAAGTGTTGAACCATAGGAAACCAAGTCCTGCGCCCACTATTGCGGTACAAACGACCACTAGCTCCGACGCTTGCGGAATGTATGGAATATGTAGGTAATTAGCAAAGTTGACGTTGCCCGTCGCCCAAGCAATAGCCGCAAAACCAGCTGAAACTAATACCGTTGGCATAATCGCTAGGCCATCCAGGCCATCGGTCAAGTTCACCGCATTACTGGTGCCGACAATAACGAAGTAAGTCAGTACAATGTACATCAAGCCAAGTTGAGGCATGATCTCTTTGAAAAACGGTACCACTAGCTGAGTGGCCGCGGTGTCTTTACCATGAGCGTATAGCGCGAAAGCGACAACCAGCGCAATAGCAGACTGCCAAAAGTACTTCCAGCGAGCAATCAAACCATCGGTGTTTTTACGTACGACCTTGCGGTAGTCATCAACAAACCCGACTGCACCGTAACCAATAAGAACGGCCAGAACTGACCATACATAAGGGTTTGAGAGATCCGTCCATAACAGAACCGTCGTTACAATGGACGTCAGAATCATTATCCCACCCATTGTAGGCGTACCGCGTTTACTGAAGTGAGACTCAGGACCTTCATTTCGAACCACCTGACCGATCTGCAATAACTGCAAACGGCGGATCATGATTGGTCCCATCCACAATGAAATGCCTAACGCGGTAAGTACACTCACAATCGCACGAAACGACAGGTACTCAAATAATCGGAAGAATGAAAAATATGGCTGTAGTAGCTCCGCGAGCCAAATAATCATGTATACATCTCCTTGACAGCAGTAGCGACTTTACTCATTCCAGCACTATTTGCCCCTTTGACTAGCAGTGTTTGTGGTTCTTGATGCTGTACTATCTGCTGTTTAATATAATCAATCATGCTCTGATGGCTATCAAAATGAAGACCATCACACTCATTGCTGATCGCTTTTGCATCAGCGCCATATGTGAGCACGTGTTCGAATTCGAATGGGGCTGCATGTTCTCCGACTTGACGGTGAAGTGCAAGACTTTCATCGCCTAACTCAGCCATATTACCCAAAATTAACCAACGAATTCCCTTGAAGCTCGCCAACAGATCCGCCGCGGCTTTCATCGCGGGTACGCTGGCATTATAACTATCGTCAATAAGCTTGATCTTGTCGTTGAGTTCAATCACCTCAACTCGACCTTTAACCTTGCTTAAATGAGCCAAGCCGGTTTGTACCATTTCTAGATTGGCGCCCAGTTCTAACGCCAATGCTGTCGCCGCCAATGCGTTAGCAACGTTGTGTTGACCAACAATGCCAAGTTTGACTGCAATCTCGCCAAACGGTGAAACCAGAGTAAAGCTGGCTTCACCACACGCATTGAGACCGATCTCTTTGGCAAAGTAGTCGGCATCTGAATCAACAACTGAAAAACTTTTTACCTGTTTGTCAGCGAGAACACCTTGCCAATAATCTCCACCATGACTGTCTAAATTGATAATCGCGACCGAGCCAGGTTTTAATCCCTGATAGATTTCACCTTTCGCTTGTTTTACACCATCAAGAGAGCCAAAACCTTCTAAGTGCGCCGCAGCAACATTATTGACTAACGCAACGTCTGCTTTGACCAGATTAGTCGTGTAAGCAATTTCTCCGATGTGGTTCGCGCCCATCTCAATAACGGCATAGTCATCTTCAGGCGTTGAACGCAGCAATGTTAGTGGAACACCGATGTCGTTATTGAAATTCCCAGCGGTAAACAAAACTCGTCCTTGCTGCGCCATAATGCTCGCAACCATCTCTTTGACGGTTGTTTTACCGGCACTGCCCGTGATCGCAACAGTAGGGGTCTGACAAGCATGATGAACCAGTGAACCAAGCTGACCCAAAGCCAGTTTAGTATCTTTGACCAACAGTTGCGGGACATCACTGTCCACGACTCTACTGACCAACAGAGCACCAGCACCTGACTCAACCGCTTGTGCAACGAAGTCATGGGCATCAAAACGTTCGCCAACCAGTGCAACAAAAAGAGCACCAGTTTCAATCACTCGTGTATCCGTTGATACAGATTCTATTGCCGTGTCATTACCAATTAGCTCAGCGTCTAATGCTTGTGCGATTTGGCTTAACATCAAGGTAATCATAACGACACCTCCAAAAGTTGTAGCGCAGACTCTCGGTCTGAATATTGGATAGTTTTGTCCGCCATCACTTGATAATCTTCATGCCCTTTGCCAGCAAGTAAGATAATGTCCAACTCACTGCTATGAGCGAGGGCATGCTTGAGCGCATTAAATCGATTGTGCTCAACAATGGCTTGTTGGGGATTCTGCATTCCTTCCAGCATGTCCTCTACGATTGCTGCCGGAGATTCACTACGTGGGTTATCATCGGTCAATATCACTTTGTCAGCCAGACTTTCACCAATCGCAGCCATCATTGGACGCTTACCCTTATCACGATCACCACCACAACCAAAGATTGCCCATAGCTTGCCATGGCAATGAACACGAAGCGCTTGTAATGCTTTTTCTAATGCATCTGGGGTGTGGGCATAATCGACCACGACTTTCGCTTTGCCATTTGCTGTAAATAGCTCCATTCGACCGAGTACAGGTTTTAAGGAACCAGCCACATCAAACAACGCTTGTTTGTCGATACCAAGTGCGAGTAGTGCGGTTAATGCCACTAAGACATTACTTGCATTAAACTCACCGATAAGTGCGACCGTAAATTCTCCACGCCCAAACATCCCATCAATGGATAACGTTATTCCTGCTTCGCTATAACTTACACTTTGAGCCCATACTGCATTTGGGTAATCCGTTGGCTGAAGAGAAACCGCAATGGGCGAATCTAGGCGTTGAATCCAACAAGCCCCGACTTCATCATCAACGTTAATCACCGCCGCTTTGCACTGATGTTGGCTAAATAGCGAAAACTTTGCCTCGGCATACTCTTCCATCGTGCCATGATAATCGAGGTGATCACGACTAAGATTGGAAAACACGCCGACTTCAAACGGTAGAGTTTTAACGCGCCCTTGAACCAAGCCATGTGAAGAAACTTCCAACGCGGAGTATCGCGCCCCCTGCTCTTCTAATCGATACAGAGTTTGCTGAATTTCTATCGCATTGCCTGTCGTGTTAGCTACGGGTTGCAGGTCAGAGAGAAAACCATTGCCCGTAGTACCCATAACGGCGGCTTTCTGGCCAACAAGATCAAGCCACTGCGCCATAATCTGGGTAATCGTGGTTTTACCATTCGTTCCCGTTACGCCAATGAGCTTGTTCTTGGCCAGCGGATAAAGTTGGCTAGCGAGAGCGGATAGATGCTGATTGAGTTGGTTGATATAGACAACACTCACTCCAGAGACATTCGTTACCTCACCATGAGGATGCAACTCACACGCCTCAGCAATCACCGCGTTTGCGCCCAGCTCTATTGCTGAAGGGATAAAACGTCGACCATCAACGGCATGACCTTTAATCGCAACAAACGTCGTGCCTTGAGTGACTTTGCGGCTATCGAGTTCTAGTCGTTGCACGACCATACTGGCACTATCTTCAGCAGAAATATCCAACCATGGGGAAAGTAAGGCGGCTAAGGTCAGTTCCTTGAACATATCAAACTCACTTAATCTTGTTTAAATTTGTTTTCGTCAGGCGCTACATTCAATATCTGTAACGTCCCTTTTAATATTTCAGCAAAGACGGGGCTCGCTACAGAACCACCGTAGTAGTTATCACCTTGTGGTTCATTGACCACCACAACCAAAGCGACTCTTGGATCGCTGGCTGGCGCTACGCCCGCGGTATAGGCAAAATATTCATCACCATAACCGCCCGCTATCGCTTTACGTGAAGTACCTGTTTTTGCGGCAACTCGGTAACCAGGTACGGCTGCTTTCGTCGCAGTACCGCCAGGCTGTGTGACCGTTTCTAGCATCGCCAGTACTTTTCGAGCATTTTCTCTATCGATAACTTGTTTTGACAGATCTTGCTGATTGTTCTCGATGATATGAATGGGCTGATACTGACCTAAATTACCCAATGTGGCATAAGCATGGGCTAATTGAAGAGGCGTGATAGTGAGACCATAACCGAATGATAAAGTCGCGATTTCAAATTTTGACCAGCGACGACGATTAGGGAAAATCCCCTGTGTTTCACCAACTAGGTTGAGCCCTGACACTTCACCAAAACCCACCGAACTATACATACCTAACAAGGCTTCGAGTGGCATTTCTAACGCCAGTTTAGCCACCCCGATATTACTCGACTTTTTAAGAATGATGGTTAAGTCAGCCTTACCGACTTTTGAGGTATCACGGACACGGCTTCCGCCAATTTGCATGATGCCGTCACCGGTATCAATCACCGTTTTGTCATCGGCAACGCCGTTCTCTAAAGCCGCCAAAACAACAAAAGGTTTCACCGTTGAACCAGGTTCAAACGCATCGGTAATCACTCGGTTACGCATTTTGGCAGACTGAAGGTCTGAACGATTATTTGGGTTGTAAGACGGAGCATTCACCATCGCCAAGACGGCTCCCGTTTTCACATCAAGGATAACGGCAGAACCCGAGGTTGCACGATAGTCAGCAACCGCCTGCTTAATGGCTCGGAACGCGATCGCTTGAATACGTTGATCAATCGTCAGCTCTAACGGCTTACCTTCTTCACGTTCTTCCAAAGAGATGTTTTCTACCACGCGTCCATAACGGTCTTTACGAATAATTCGTTTGCCGGCTTCACCAGTCAGCCATTTGTCATAGCTGCGCTCAACACCTTCAAGACCATGACCATCAATCCCAGTCACCCCCACTAAGTGGGCACTTACCTCACCTGCTGGATAGTAACGTCTTGACTCAGCCTTTAGTCCGATGCCTGAAAGTTTCAATTCGCGAATGTAATGCGCCATTGCAGGACTAACCTGACGCTGAAGATAGATAAAGCGACGGTCTTTGTTGTCATTAATCTTATCGATCAGGCTTTGACGCTTAACGCCTAACACGTCAGCGAGTGCATACCAACGGTTTATATCGTCTAGACCACCCGCTTTGAAAATGGCCACCGGGTCAGCCCAAACCGCCTCAACAGGCACACTCACCGCTAAAGGTTCACCATTGCGATCAGAAATGATGCCGCGAGCTGAATGCAGCGTTTTGGCTCGAACCGAACGTAAATCCCCCTGCTTGATCAAGTTATCAGGTTCAATAATTTGGATATAAGCGATACGACCAGCAAGTGCTGCAAAGGCACAAAAAACAAAAAATAGCACTACATAGAATCGCCAACGGATAAGATGAGTTGGCTGCGGCTCGGCTTTCGGCTCAGCGTGTTTTTCTTTCTTGCTCATGGGAGGTTAATAATGACTTCTTTATCGGAATCTGGACGCTTCATTTCCAGCTCTTGTTTTGCCACGGCTTGTACGCGACTGTGCTCGGCTAATGCGGTTTCTTCAAGTAACAAATTACGCCATTCATTATCAAGCCTCTCACGTTCAACTAAGGCCTGATCTTTTTCGGTAATGGCTTGGCGTGTGTGGTGAGTCGTAAATACCACCCCCATCGCACTAGCAAAAATCATCAAGAGGAAGATTAGCGGTACACGACCAACACTCAAAAGATCGAGTGCAATCAGCTTAGCGAGATTGGGCGTTGACTTACTCATGGTTTGTTATAGCTTTTCTGCAATACGTAGCACTGAACTGCGTGAACGTGCATTGTGTTCAACTTCTTGTTTTGACGGTTTAATTGCCTTACCAACCGCTTTTAAGTTCGCACTGCCTAAAGCTTTGATCTGCTCTTCAGTCATTGGAATACCGTGAGGTACTTCTGGTCCTTTACTCTCTTTACGAATAAAGCGTTTTACCATGCGGTCTTCCAGAGAGTGGAAGCTAATCACTGATAGTCGACCTTGTGGCGCAAGAATCTTCGCTGCACCTTTTAGCGCCGTATCAATTTCTTCTAACTCACTGTTGATGTAAATACGGAAGGCTTGGAAAGCACGTGTGGCTGGATGCTTTTTCTCTTTAAAACTTTTTGGTGCTGCGTCTGAAATCAATTTGGCTAGCTGACTGGTACGCGTCAGAGGCTCGTTCTCTTCGTTCTCACGGTAAGCAACGATCGCTTTAGCAATGCGACGCGCATGCTTATCTTCACCAAACTCGCGGATAACCCAAGTAATATCATCCAAGTCAGCTTCCAGCAGCCATTGTGAAACCGGGATACCAGACGTTGGATCCATTCGCATATCCAGCGGACCATCTTTCATAAAGCTGAAACCACGCTCAGCGTCATCAAGTTGAGGAGAAGAAACACCCAGATCCAGCAGAACACCATCCACTTTACCAACCAATCCATACTCTTCGGCATAGTCCGCCATACCAGAGAAAGGACCATGAATAATGGTAAAGCGAGGATCGTCAATTTTGTTTGCTTCAGCGATAGCTTGTGGGTCACGGTCGATACTGTAAAGGCGACCATTTTCGCCCAACTTAGACAATATCGTACGGCTATGACCGCCACGACCGAATGTACCATCGATATAGATACCGTCAGGCTTTATTGCTAAGCCATCAATCGATTCATGCAGGAGTACGGATATGTGTTTAAATGCTTCGGTCATAGTTATCTCATGTGGCTGTCGCATTGACGGATTCAGATTCTCCAGTGTACTGATTTAGCGGCGTATCGCCACTATTAGCACATGAGAACTCGTGATTTAGCGCCAAGTTTAATGGTTCGGAAATAAATTTGGTCAATTAAAAGCAAAAAACCCATCATAACAACAAAGTTACGATGGGTCTCGAATAGGTGGAGCCGACACATAAGCCGGGTTCTGTTCCGCTTGCGCGGCGGTAGCCATTCGTCTAGGCCAGCAATCGCTCACTGGCTCGAGCAACCTACCCGCCTCCTTACGCGAGCAACGCAATGTGGAGGCCTATTTGGTCTTGCTTCAGGTGGAGTTTACCCTGCTACGAACTATTACTAGTCGTCCGGTGCGCTCTTACCGCACCCTTTCACCCTTACCTGTGCCCTAGGGCCATCGGCGGTCTTCTCTCTGCTGCACTTGTCGTAGGCTTGCGCCCCCCAGGCGTTACCTGGCACCTTGCTCTATGAAGCCCGGACTTTCCTCCCCTCTGTCAGTCTCCCGAAGGACGTCAACGTCAGTCTCCCAAAGGGACCTCAACGTCAGTCTCCCGAAGGACATCAACAAAGCAGCGACTACCCAGTCAGCTCCGAGGGCGGATTGTATAGACTAATCCACTAAGTGTCTAGCGAGATCACAAATATGATGCAAACGAGGCGTTAAGTGGTCAAGGAACAGACAGAATACGTTGCTTCGCGAGGCAAGAACGCTGCCCTTCGAGAGTCGAGCAATGGAAAGCTAGAGCTAAAGCGGCTTCTTCTTGATTCTCGACTCCAATGTCTCAACTCTTAACTCAAGTTCTCCAACCCCCACTTATACAGCGCATTTTTCTTCAGGTTGTATATTTCTGCGGCCAATGCGGCGGCTTTTTTAAGGGGTAACTCTTTGGTCAAAATCGCCAGTGTGCGAGTCGCTTCCTCTGGTAAAGTCTCTTCTTCACTCGAACGGTAACCATGAATCAACAGCGCCATTTCACCACGCTGCTGATTCTCATCAGCTTTAACCCATTCCACCAATTCACCCAGTGGCATGCCTTGAATAGTCTCAAAGGTTTTGGTCAGTTCACGGGCAAGAACAACTTCTCGCTCAGGCCCCAAAATGTCTAGCATATCCGCAAGTGAATCTAGGATGCGGTGAGGGGATTCGTAGAATACACATGTACGTTCTACTTTGGCGATTTCTAGGAACTTATCTTTTCGTCCCTTGCTTTTCGCAGGTAAGAACCCTTCAAAGCTGAATCTGTCAGAAGGTAATCCCGATGCGCTGAGCGCGGTAATCACTGCGCAAGCCCCTGGCAGTGGGACAACTTTAACGCCCGCCTGACGACATTGCGTGACAAGATGGTATCCTGGATCACTAATTAATGGGGTGCCGGCATCAGAAACGAGTGCAATTGAGTGCCCAGCTAACAATTTGTCGACTAAGACTTGCGCTTTTTGCTGTTCATTATGATCATGGAGAGCATAAGTTTTAGTTTGAATATTGAAGTGAGAAAGCAACTTACCTGTATGACGTGTATCTTCTGCGGCAATAAGATCGACATTAGATAGCACTTCAATCGCTCGCTGAGTAATATCGCCCAGATTGCCAATGGGTGTAGGTACGATATAAAGGGTAGGAACCTCAGTTAGTAAGGTTTTGTTATCTGTCATTTGTTTACCATCACTTCAACGATTAATATAGACACAATTTTATACGGAATTAACAAAGAGCTCATGGCCATGAAAAACCACAAGCGTCTCAGTGTAACACGCTTACTGACTCCTGTAGCACTTGCTGTCACATTGGCAGCGTGTTCTTCTGCTCCAAAGGCGCCAACAAGTGTCGATATTACCCTCGACCCAAATCAGCCAATCCAGACCTATCTGATGCGTGCTGATAGCAGCCAAGGAAGCCTACAAAATGATTGGCTAATCATGGCACTGAAAGCCTCTATCGATGCTGGAGACGCAACTCAAGCGGAGCTATTGATGAAGCGTTTAGCTCGTCAATCCTTAACCGATATGCAGCAAGCCGAATGGCAACTCGCTCGTGCAGAACTACTTGTTGCTCAAAATCAGCACCAAGAAGCGCTCTCACAACTTAATTTCAGACCATCGTGGCAACTTGCCGATGAGCAGTGGCTAAGCTACCACCAACTTCGCGCCTCCCTATTCACAAAACAAGGTGATTTTTTCAATGCCACTCGTGAACTATCGTTAAGCAGCGGTTACTTACCTGAAAGTGAGCAAGCTTTTGTGGCACAAAGTATCTGGAACAATTTAGGCCAATACACCGGAACTCAACTTGACACCTTCAAGCAACAAGAGACTGACCCTGTTATCGCTGGCTGGCTTGAAGTGACTGGCTTCACCAAGAACTATGCGAGCAACCTACCGCAGTTGAAAAGCAGCTTAGAACAGTGGTTAGCGGCTAATCCAACTCACCCTGCATCGCTATACACTCCGCAGGCAATTAATGAAATTTTGTCTCTTGAACTCATTAAACCCGTCAACACAGCGCTACTGCTACCACTTAGTGGCAAGTTTGCTCAACAAGCTAAGCTAATTCGCGACGGCTTCATCCTAGAGATGATGAATGACAAGGAACGAGATCCTAACGCAACGCTCACCGTGATCGATACCAATGCAACAAGCGTAGCTGAATTAGAGTCGACCTTAGTTGAAAAGCAAATTGATTCAGTTGTAGGCCCGTTACTTAAAGAGAACATTGAGAAACTGCAACAAGCTCAAGCAAGCTTTACTTCAAGTTTACCGATGCTTGCGCTTAACATCCCTGATAATGTTGAAGCGGGAAACAACACTTGCTATCTCGCCCTTTCACCTGAGCAAGAAGTTGCTCAAGCAGCAAAACATTTAGCTAAACAAGGCTACCAATACCCGCTCATCCTTGCTCCTAATGGACGTTTAGGCTCACGTGTCGTGGATGCGTTTAAGCAAGAGTGGAGCAAATACAGTGATAACAAGGTGGCGGTAAACCTCTTTGGTGATAAACGCCAACTGCAACGTGACATCAATAAAGTATTCGGTTTGCAAGATAGCCAGCAACACATTGCTCAGATGGAATCTTTACTTAGTATCCCGCTGGAAAGCCAACCACGCAGTCGCCGCGATGTCGATGCGGTCTACATCGTTGCAAGCAGTGCTGAGTTAACATTAATCAAACCATTTATTGAAGTAGCGATTAACCCAGATACGCTCCCACCGAAGCTCTATTCTAACTCACGCAGCAATAGTGGCCGTCAGCAGTACGAAGATCTAACCGGTGTGATGTACAGTGATATTCCACTATTAATTCAACCAGATGCAAGCTTGAAAGCTCAAATGGATAAATTGTGGCCGAAAGATTCTAACGCAGAGAAGCGCCTGCAAGCCCTAGGTATGGATGCTTACCGTTTGATGGAACATCTACCTCAAATGAAAGTCGTTCAAGGCTACTCTATCGAGGGAAATACTGGCTTGCTAAGTATCGACGAGAACTGCGTCGTACAGCGCGAGATAAGTTGGGCGGAGCATAGTGCCAACCAATAAAAGAGAGCACGGACAACACTACGAAGCCGCAGCACAAAAGTATCTTACTGGTTGCGGCCTCTCATTAATTGAGCGAAACTTCCTAGCCAAAGCTGGCGAGATAGACCTCATTATGCGCGATGGTACAACTATCGTCTTCGTTGAGGTACGCTATCGTAAAAGCCAATCGTTCGGACATGCTGCGGAGACTGTCACGCCTAGCAAAATACGCAAGCTAATAAAAACCGCAAATGTATGGCTAATGAAGAGCGGCTTATCCGTTTACTCGACAGATTTTCGCTTTGACTTGGTGGCGATTCATAACCATGGCCACCAAATCGAATGGCTCAAAAACGTAATAACTCAAGGATAATCGATGCTAGACAGCATTAAAGACAGTTTTACTGAAAGTATTCAAATTCAAATTGCCGCAGCAGAAGCACTGCCTGATGCCATTACACATGCCGCACAAGCTATGGTTGCTAGTCTTCTTAATGGCAACAAGATCCTGTGTTGTGGCAACGGTGGCTCATCCTCGAACGCACAACAGTTTGTTTCTTGTCTTTTAAACCGTTTTGAAACTGAGCGCCCTAGCCTACCTGCAATGGCCTTAACCGCCGATAACACGACTCTTACCGCGGTCGCAAACGACTATCACTACAAAGAGATTTTCTCTAAGCAAGTTCGCGCCTTTGGTCAGACTGGTGACATTCTGCTGGCTATTTCCACCAGCGGGAATAGCAAAAATATCATCAAGGCGATGGAAGCTGCGGTGACAAGAGACATGACTATCATCGCCTTAACAGGCAAGGATGGCGGTGAAATGGCAGGGTTATTGGGTGAGAACGATGTGGAGATTCGGATCCCATCTCACAGAACAGCAAGAATTCACGAAGTTCATATGGTGACGCTACACTGCTTATGCGATCTTATCGACCAAGTATTGTTTCCTGCACACGAAGACTAAATGATGAATTGGTTTAAACCTCTACTGTTATCTCTATTGCTACTCAATCTCACCGGATGCGCTGGTCTATTTGTTGCTGGCGCAGCAACGACAGCAGCAATCGTTATTGACCCTCGAACAACGCAAGAGATCTGGAACGATAATAATATTGAGTTTGAAGTCGCGGGTATTGGTAACAAGCCCCCATTCAGAGGCAATGCCCGTATTACTGCCAGTTCATACAACGGCACCGTAGTTTTGATGGGACAGGCAAACAGCGATCAACTCAAGCAAGAGTTTGAATCGCAAGCACGTAAAATCAAAGGCGTTAAAAACATTCACAATCAACTGCGTGTTAAAGCACCGTTGTCTGTGGGCGAGATTAGCCACGATAGTTGGATAACGACGAAAGTGAAATCCGCTTTACTGGCGAACTCGGAGCTTAACGGCGTAAAAATTAAAGTGATCACCGAAGACAAAGAAGTATTCTTACTCGGTTATGTTTCTCAACAACATGCTGACATTGCAACCGAGTTAGCGCGCAACATATCTGGTGTAAAACAGGTGGTACGTGCCTTTCACCAACAGGGCTAAGCACAACAAATTGAGATAAAAAAAGCAGCGCATTAGCGCTGCTTTTTTATTTGACTACTCTTAGGCTTGGACGCCCTTTGGTCGGTCTTGGAGGCTCATCATCAGAGTTGAGGGACTCTCGTTCCGCACTCTCGTCAGCAACAGACAAAGAGTTCTCTTCATCTTGTTCCTCATAAATCCCTTCTTCTTCATATTCGCCCATGTAAGCTTCTTCAGGTTCAAACATGGTACCTGCACCATTTTCACGGGCATAAATAGCTTGAACAGCATACAAAGGGACGATAACAGAATGAGGACGACCACTAAAACGAGCATTAAAGGTGATCGCTTCGTTTCCTAGTTCCAAGTTACCCACCGCTCTAGGAGCAATATTTAGGATGATTTGTCCATCTTGAACAAACTCCATCGGTACTCGGACACCAGGCAGTTCTGCTGCCACTACGACATGCGGCGTTAAATCGTTATCCACCAACCAATCATAAAACGCACGAAGCATATATGGTCGGCGTGGTGTCATATTGACAATATCCATCTTCTCGCCAATTAACGAGTTAGACGCATTTCACGTTCAGCTTCCGTTAGAGAAGCTAGGAATGAATCACGCTCAAATACACGATTCATGTAAACTTTAAGCTCTTTCGAACCTGGACCAACTAGATCAATACCAAGTTGAGGCAGACGCCATAGCAATGGTGCTAGGTAGCAGTCGATTAGGCTAAATTCTTCGCTCATGAAGTATTCATACTCAGCGAAAACAGGGCCTAGAGTTAGCAGGTCGTTGCGCAGTTTGTTGCGGGCAGCTTCTGCTTCATCAGCAGTGCCTTTTACAATCTTTTCAGCAAGCGTGTACCAGTTTTTCTCGATACGGAAGATCATTAGACGGCTGTTACCACGAGCGACTGGGTATACAGGCATCAATGGCGGATGAGGGAAACGCTCATCTAAGTATTCCATGATGATCTTTGAGTCGTAAAGCGCTAGTTCACGGTCAACAAGTGTTGGTACTGTCTTATATGGATTAAGTTCGATAAGTTCAGCAGGTAGATTTGCTTCATCAACAAGCTCTACTTCTACACTTACACCTTTCTCTGCTAGAACAATACGAACCTGATGGCTATACATATCAGATGCACTTGAAAATAGAGTCATCACAGAACGTTTATTGGCAGCTACAGCCATGGAGCCCTCCAGCACACTTACAAAATAAAAACAATGGAGGCTAAGCCTCCATTGTTAAGTTAAAAATTTGGGAATTAGCACAGTATCGTAGCACAATTAGTGCACATCACGCCAATACTCTTTCTTCAGCAATACGACAACGATTGTAAAGATGATTAAGAAGCCCATAACCCACCAGCCAAGAGCGTGACGCTCAAGCTTCACTGGGTCACCTGAGTACTCAAGGAAGTTCACCAAATCGCGAACTGCATTGTCGTACTCTTCACGGTTAAGCTCACCGCTGCCATCAGCTTCTACACCAACAACTTTCGTCACTTCTTTACCATCAACTAAGTGCGTTTCATACACTGGCTTAGGAATACCTTGTAGCTCTTCAAGAACGTGAGGCATACCAACGCTTGGGAAAACAATGTTGTTCACGCCAAACGGACGGCTTGGATCCTCGTAGAAAGCACGTAGGTAAGTGTATAGCCAATCTGTACCACGAACACGAGCAACAAGTGTTAGATCTGGCGGTGGAGCACCGAACCATTTCGCCGCTGACTTATCTGGAATTGCGTTCTCCATCAAGTCACCCACTTTTGCTTCTGAGTCGAAGATTAAATTGTCTTTTAGCAAATCTAGAGGAATACCGATGTCACGACCAACTCGCTCGTAACGTTGGTATTGAGCTGAGTGACAGCCAAAACAGTAGTTCATAAACAGCTTTGCACCGTTTTGCAATGAAGCTTGGTCACTCAGATCGTTGTTTGCTTTATCTAGTGGTACGTTCGCACCCGCTGCCATTGCCAATGAAGGCAGCATTGCAAATAAAATTACAATCCATTTTTTCATTTGAATGTCACCCTTTCTGGTAGTGGCTTAGTCGCTTCGTTCTTACTGTAGAAGTACAGCAGTACGAAGAACATGAAGTAAGCTAAGCTGAAGATCTGAGCTAGTAGCGTGTACGTTGGTGTTGCTGGAAGCGCACCAAGAATACCCAACGCGATAAAGCTGATCGTGAACTGGATGATGTTGAATAAATGGAACTTACTGCGGTAGCGGTAAGAACGCACGCGACAACGGTCTAGCCACGGTAGTACAAATAGAACCGCAATCGACGCACCCATTGCAATAACACCTAATAGCTTGTCTGGAACCGCACGCAGAATCGCGTAGAACGGAGTGAAGTACCATACAGGAGCAATGTGCTCAGGTGTTTTCAGTGGGTTCGCTGCTTCAAAGTTAGGTGGCTCAAGGAAGTAACCGCCCATTTCTGGGTTGAAGAACAACACGTAACAGAATAGGAACAAGAATCCTGCTACACCGACCATATCCTTAACCGTACCGTATGGGTGGAAAGGAATAGAGTCGATGATATCGTACTTCTTAGTGTAGTAGTCGTGGAACTTAAACTGTGTCTGGTAATCGTCGCCCATCGTGCCTTTTGGCAGCTTAGTTTCAATACCATCAGGGTTGTTTGAACCCACTTCGTGCAGAGCTAGAACGTGTAGAACGATCAACAGCAATAGTACGATTGGTAGTGCGATAACGTGTAGAGCGAAGAAACGGTTAAGCGTCGCACCAGAGATTACGTAGTCACCACGAATCCAAAGTGTTAGATCATCACCGATAACAGGAATGGCACCAAACAGAGAAATGATTACCTGTGCACCCCAGTAAGACATCTGACCCCATGGTAGTAGGTAGCCCATAAATGCTTCTGCCATCAACACGAGGAAGATTAGCATACCGAAGATCCATAGTAGCTCACGAGGCTTCTGGTAAGAACCGTAGATTAAGCCACGGAACATGTGTAGGTAAACAACAACGAAGAATGCCGAAGCACCCGTTGAGTGCATGTAACGTAACAACCAACCGTACTCAACATCACGCATGATGTATTCGATTGACGCAAACGCGCCATCACCAGACGGTACGTAGTTCATTGTTAACCAAATACCCGTTAGGATTTGGTTGACCAATACAAGCATCGCTAGCGAGCCAAATAGATACCAAAAGTTAAAGTTCTTTGGCATCGGGTACTCAGAAAGGTGCTTCTTGTACGCATTCATTGCGGGTATGCGTTTTTCTACCCAATCAAGTAGAGCTTGCATTATGCCTCCCCTTCTTCGTCAACACCGATAAGGATTCTGGTATCACTTAGGTACATGTGTTTTGGAACAACTAGGTTAAGTGGTGCTGGTACACCTTGGAATACACGACCAGCCATGTCGAACTTAGAGCCGTGACATGGACAGAAGAAACCAGACTTAACACCCTGAACTTGTTCAGCAAAACTGTCAGGTAAATAGGTTGGAGAACAACCAAGGTGCGTACAGATACCAACAGCGACAAAATACTCAGGCTTAATTGAGCGGTAAGCGTTTTGAGCATAAGTTGGCTGCTGTTCTTCTCCAGATGCAGGGTCACGTAGTTGACCATCAATTGCTTTCAGTCCATCGACTACGGTTTGTGCACGACGTACAACCCATACAGGTTTACCACGCCACTCGACACGTACCATCTGCCCTTCTTCAAGTTTACCGATATCAACTTCAACAGGGGCACCCGCAGCTTTGGCTTTTTCACTTGGGTTCCAAGATTTAATAAAAGGAACGGCGACAGCAGCTGCTCCTAAACCACCAACAACAGCTGTTGTAGCAGTTAAGAAACGTCTGCGACCGTTATTTAAAGGCGCATTGCTCATCCAAACATTCTCCCATTTGCTCCTTGTGGATTATTGTTATTCCGCTTAAAGAGCATGGCTAACAAAATACGAATTTAGTTGTATTTATTTGATGGCAAATGATAAATAAAACCCTACTTTTTGACAAGATAAAGCTACCTTTTTGTAACATTTGTGAGGCGAATCGCCAGTGACGTCACAAAAGCTGCGTAAGTACGACAAATCAAACAGTAAGTACGGGTGACAAAGGATTTTTTTGGAGCGGAAAAACAAAAAAGCCTGACATAATGCCAGGCTTTTTGGTGCCACATCCAATGCAAGCATTGGAAGCGAATCTTTTCGAAAAAAGATTAACGCTTAGAGAACTGTGGACGACGACGTGCTTTACGTAGACCAACTTTCTTACGTTCAACGCAACGAGCGTCACGAGTAACGTAACCAGCTGCACGTAGAGTAGGACGTAGAGACTCATCGTATTCCATTAGAGCGCGAGTGATACCGTGACGGATAGCACCAGCTTGACCAGAAATACCGCCACCTTTAACAGTAACGTATAGGTCTAGTTTCTCAGTTAGTTCAACTAGCTCAAGAGGTTGTTTAACAACCATGCGAGAAGTTGGACGACCGAAGTACTCATCAAGACTACGCTTGTTGATTACGATGTTGCCGCTGCCTGGTTTGATGAAAACACGCGCAGCTGAGCTTTTGCGACGGCCAGTGCCGTAGTATTGATTCTCTGCCATTTTCGAAATCCCCGATTAGATGTCTAGTACTTGTGGTTGTTGAGCAACATGGTTGTGCTCAGCGCCAGCGTAAACTTTAAGCTTACGGTACATAGCACGGCCAAGAGGACCACGTGGTAGCATACCTTTAACCGCTAGCTCAAGAGCCATCTCTGGCTTACGATCAATTAGCTTCTCGAAGCTGATTGATTTTAGGCCGCCTGGGAATTCAGAGTGACGGTAGTAAATCTTACCTTTAGCCTTGTTACCAGTTACAGTAACTTTCTCCGCGTTTACAACGATGATGTAATCACCAGTGTCAACGTGTGGAGTGTATTCAGCTTTGTGTTTGCCACGTAGGCGAGATGCAATTTCACTTGCTAGACGACCAAGAGTTTTACCTTCAGCGTCTACAACGTACCAGTCGCGTTTTACAGTTTCTGGTTTAGCAACGAAAGTTTTCATGCTAATAATAACCCGTTCAATATTTAAATTTACACTTAAGGAGCAAGCTTGCTCCCACTGACTAAGAGTCCAGTCAACACCCCTTCGAGTGGTTGGCACTCTCGACCCGTTATGTCGAAATACCTTCGATAATCAAGGTCTGCAGTAACGGTGGGTCGCAGGATTATAGAGAAGTCAGTTGAAAAAATCACCTTTTTTTGGATAAAAATTTCATTTTTTTCAAGCTCACCCCTTTAACCACAAGCTCGCTAAGCTAAATGCTCTTTCGCCAAATAATCATGGCTTTGCATTTCAATCAATCTCGACTGACAACGTTTGAACTCAAACTCAAGTAAACCACCCGCATAAAGAGCCTCCAATTCTACTTCAGCCGAGATGATAAGCTTAACGTTACGCTCGTAGAACTCATCGACTAAGGCGATAAAGCGGCGAGCTGCATCATCAATGCTCGCGTTCATCTGCTGAACATCAGCCAATAGCACGGTGTGGTAAATACGCGATAGCTCTATATAGTCATTCTGGCTACGCGCAGATTTACATAACTGAGCAAAGGTAGCGTGAAGCACACCTTCCGACGCTTGCACCACCTCAATCTGACGGTGGTTTATGTCTATGACACTAACCCCCTTTTTACCTTCGCCAACCAGTTGCTCATAGTAGTGACAAAGGTTCTTATTGGCTTGCTCATCGAGGGGGGAGTGATAGATTTCTGCTTGTTCTAGCGTTCTCAAGCGATAATCAATACCACTATCCACATTGAGTACTACGCAATTGGCCTGAATCAGTGCAATCGCAGGGAGAAATCGAGCTCTCTGTAATCCGTTTCGGTAAAGGTCTTGTGGCGGAATGTTTGATGTCGCAACCAGAATGACACCACGCTTAAACAGTGCCTGAAACAGAGTCCCCAAAATCATGGCATCGGTAATATCTGAAACAAAAAACTCATCAAAACAGATGATCTCGGTTTCTGCCTTGAATTTATCAGCAACCAACTCAAGTGGATCATTGACATCCCCAAGTGCGTTCAACTCATCATGTACGCGGTACATAAAGCGGTGAAAGTGAACTCGCATTTTTTTTTCGGTTGGAAGTGCATCGAAAAAGGTATCAACTAGATAGGTTTTACCACGCCCAACCCCACCCCAGAAATAAAGACCTTTAGGCGATTCTGGAAGCTTAGGCTGTTTATTACTGAACCAAGTTTTCCACCCTGATGGTTTTTCTATCGGGGTTTCTAGGTATTCAATGAATTCATGATAGAGCTTATCTAAGGCAGTTACCGCTTGTAACTGAGCAGCATCTTTCTGAAAACCGTGTTCTTTTATATCTTTATTATAGATTTCTAGTGGCGTCATCGCTTCGATACCTAATGAAGAAGACTGTTAAACTGCTATGTAGAGCACATGCATTTTTCTTTATTGGCTTAAGCACTCATAGTACCATGTGATTTGAACATGTGTAACTAACCAGTAAAAAACATGTTAAATAACAATGATAAGGAGCAATTATGCCTTGGATTTACGCCCTTGTAGGCTTGCTTGTTGGGATGCTTTTAGGCGCTGTCATTTCACGTCTTACGACGCCCGGATATAAGAAGCAGAAGAACGTTCAGAAAGATTTGGATAAGGCCAAATTTGAATTAGAGCAGCAAAAACAAGATCTTGCTGATCATTTTGCACAGTCTGCTGAAATGCTCGACTCACTAGGTAAAGAGTACACTAAGCTTTATCAACACATGGCTAAAACCTCTGCGCAGTTACTGCCTAATCTTCCTGAACAAGACAATCCGTTTATCAAGAAGATTAGTCAACAATCAGAGGTCGATTCTCACGTTTTCGATTCTGATTCTACGGTTCAACCTCTTAGCGAAGCTCCAAAAGACTACGCAGCAGGTTCAACTGGATTACTACAAGACCAGAAAAAAGAAATTCTAGACTCACAAGACGTGGTCTCCGCTAAAGCGTCATAACCCAATCTTTCTTTTGTGATGAACTTTACATCGTTTTTTGAGTCTTAAATTCCGATAAGTGCCCCTTTAATTCTTCTTCAACGTATAAACGTTTGAATTTTTGGGGCTTAACTATATAGGAGTATCCGATGAAAAAACCTTTGCTTGCCTTAACCGTTCTCTCTCTAAGCCTAAGTTCAATCATCACGCCAATGCAAGCGACTGCTGCTTTACCGTTTACGGTTGATGGTGAACAACTGCCAAGCCTCGCTCCGATGCTTGAGAAAGTCACTCCCGCGGTAGTCAGTATCTCAGTTGAAGGCACTCAAGTGTCTCGCCAACAAATTCCTGAACAGTTTCGCTTTTTCTTCGGTCCTGATTTTCCAACTGAACAACTGCAAGAAAGGCCATTCCGTGGTTTAGGTTCTGGTGTGATTATCGATGCCAAGCAAGGTCATGTTGTGACTAACTACCACGTGATTAATGGTGCAGAAAAAATTCGTGTCAAACTTCACGATGGCAGAGAATATGACGCAGAGTTGGTCGGTGGCGACCAGATGTCTGATGTTGCCCTGTTAAAGCTCGAAAAAGCGAAAAATCTTACCGAAATCAAGATTGCAGATTCAGACAAGTTGCGAGTCGGCGATTTCACTGTTGCGATTGGTAATCCATTTGGTCTTGGTCAAACCGTGACGTCTGGTATTGTCTCTGCTCTGGGTCGCAGTGGTCTAAACATTGAGAACTTCGAAAACTTTATCCAAACCGATGCAGCGATCAATAGTGGTAACTCTGGTGGTGCTTTGGTCAACCTGAAGGGTGAGTTGATTGGTATCAACACCGCAATTCTTGGACCAAATGGTGGTAACGTCGGGATAGGTTTTGCGATTCCTTCCAATATGATGAATAACCTCACTGACCAAATCTTAGAATTTGGTGAAGTAAAGCGCGGTATGCTTGGTGTTCAAGGCGGTGAGATTACCTCTGAACTTGCAGAAGCCTTAGGCTATGAATCAAGTAAAGGTGCGTTTGTTAGCCAAGTGGTACCAGACAGTGCAGCCGATAAAGCCGGCATTGAGGCTGGCGATGTGATCGTTTCGGTAAATGATAAGGCAATTAACTCATTTAGCGAACTTCGAGCTAAAGTCGCCACACTGGGTGCTGGTAAAAAGGTAACGCTAGGTGTCGTCAGAGATGGTAAGCAGAAGTCTTTTGATGTCACCCTTGGTGCGCAAACCAATGTTAAAACCACAGCCGACAAACTTCATGAAGGTTTGGCAGGGGCAGAGCTCACCAACACAATGGCCAGTGATAAAGTGCAGGGTGTTAAGGTGTCAACCGTCGAAAAAGGCTCCAACGCCGAAGCTTATCAGCTGCAAAAGGATGACATTATCATCGGTGTAAACCGTCAAAGAGTGAAGAACTTAGCGGAGTTTAGAAAAATAGTTGAGAAACAGTCAGGTGTTCTTGCACTCAACATTCAGCGTGGTGAACGAAGCATTTACCTTGTTATTCGTTAAATAACATTTCACTCAAAACGCGATATCGCTTTGAAAGGACAGCTGCTCAACCCGCTGTCCTTTTGTTATTTTCTCATCTAATGCTATTCTTCACCGACTAAAACACTTTATGACTATTGATGAGGAAAGCATGCTGCAATTCGTATTGCGATCTGTAGGTTTGGGGCTCGCTACCGCTGCCCTGCTATTGCTCGCGGTTCCATCCTTGCGTTCCAACCTTGTTCCTGCCACGGTACAAACCAGCAATATTGATAGCACTCAGGTACAGATTTCATTCAATCAAGCCGTCCGTAAAGCGGCTCCTGCCGTGGTCAATATCTATAGCCGTAAGTACACCGAAGAAGACCGTTCGAAATTACTCACACAGGGACTTGGATCGGGAGTCATTGTTAGTGAAAAAGGCTACATCATTACTAACTATCATGTTGTTGCTCAAGCAGACCAAATCATTGTGGCTTTACAAGACGGTCGGATAGCCGCGGCACAGCTGGTTGGTAAAGACAGACGTACAGACATTGCCGTACTTCGTGTCGAAGGCGAAAACCTACCCGTCATTCCTTTGAATCCAGACTACTCGCCAAAAGTCGGTGATGTTGTTTTAGCTATTGGAAATCCATATAACCTCGGCCAAACAACCACATTCGGCATTATTTCAGCGACAGGTCGTTCTTCAATTAGTGCAGACGGACATCAAGCCTTTATTCAAACAGATGCTGCGATCAACGAGGGTAACTCTGGAGGGGCCTTGGTCAATACTCAAGGTGAATTAGTCGGTATCAATACTGCTTCATTCCAGCAGGCAACGGAGTTGGAAACCTACGGTATCTCTTTTGCGATTCCTTTTGCACTCGCCAATAAAATAATGCAGAAAATTATTGCTGACGGTCGCGTTATTCGCGGCTATATCGGCATTGACGGGCAAGATATTAACTCGGTGACCTCTCGCCTGTTAGGTAGCGAACATCTCGGTGGAATTGTGGTTCTTGGGGTTGATCCTAACGGCCCAGCAGCGGAAGCTGGTTTTGAAGAACAAGACATTATTCTCAAGATTGACGGACAAAAAATTAATGGCCGCCAGAGCGTCTTGGACATAGTCACCGAACTTCGTCCTGGTACTGTCGTTGATGTGCTGATCCTGCATAAAGGACAAGAGAAGACACTTAAAGTGACGATAAAAGAAGATACCCGCGAATAACCTTGATGGTCATTCTAATTGGATAAGAAAAAAAACCATGCAATGCATGGTTTTTTTTATCACTCTTGAACATCAGGCTCTATGTCGCTAGAGCCAGCGGTTTCAATTTCAATCCGCGTCACTCTTTGTAACCCACGAGGTAGTAAACCACCACGTCGTCCTCTTTCACCACGGAAGTTTTCAAGATCCGATGGTCGAAGACCGAGCTTGCGTTTACCTGCATAGAGCGTAACGGTGCTCTGTTGTGGTAGAGCAATCAAGTGAGAAACAAACTCTTCACGATCTTTGGCTTTTGCCGCCGGTATGTTGATGATCTTGTTACCTTTACCTTTGCCAAGCTGAGGAAGATCTTTGATCGGGAACAGCAGCATACGCCCTTGGTTCGTGATGGCTAAGATCTCATCACTATCCAGATCTCCAATCGCTTTTGGTAACAGTACCTCTGAGTTTTGAGGTAAGCTCACTAATGCTTTACCACTGCGGTTCTTCGACAATAGGTCACTGCCTTTACACACAAAGCCATATCCGGCATCCGAACCAACTAACCACAGTTGATCTTCTTCACCCATCACAACGTGACGAATACTCGTCCCTGCGTTGACGTTCAAGCGTCCTGTAATTGGCTCACCTTGAGTTCGTGCAGATGGTAGCGAGTGTGACTCTAGTGAGTAGCTACGTCCATCACTGCCTAGGAATACCGCTTGCTGGTTACTCTTACCGCGCGCATGGGCAAGGTAATTATCACCAGACTTGTAGTTCAGTGTACCCGCATCAACATCGTGACCTTTCGCGTGACGAATCCAGCCTTTTTCAGAAAGAACAACCGTGATTGGTTCACTAGGCACAAGATCTCTTTCAGTCAACGCTTTCGCTTCAGCGCGTTCAACCATAGGTGAACGACGGTCATCGCCGTATTTTTCAGCGTCAGCTTGAATCTCTTTCTTAAGTAGCGTGTTAAGACGACGCTCAGAACCTAGCAGTAACTCTAGCTTGTCACGCTCTTTTTCGAGCTCTTCTTGTTCACCACGGATCTTCATTTCTTCTAGCTTGGCTAGGTGACGAAGTTTGGTATCTAGAATCGCATCGGCTTGAATATCAGTGATGCCAAAACGTGCCATCAGCACGGCTTTTGGATCATCTTCAGTACGGATAATCTCAATCACTTCATCAAGGTTTAGATAGGCAATCAACAAACCTTCTAAGATGTGTAGTCGAGCAAGAACTTTATCTAATCGATACTGTAGACGGCGACGAACAGTTGTACGGCGGAACTCGATCCACTCAGAGAGAATCTGAACTAATCCTTTAACCTGAGGACGGTTATCAAGACCAATCATGTTTAGGTTAACACGGAAGTTCTTTTCTAGATCCGTCGATGCAAACAAGTGATTCATCAACTGATCGCTATCCACTCGGTTGGAACGCGGTACAACAACAATTCGTGTCGGGTTTTCATGATCAGATTCATCACGAAGATCATCAACCATCGGCAGTTTTTTCGCACGCATCTGGCCAGCGATTTGCTCTAGAAGCTTGGCACCTGACACTTGGTGAGGAAGAGAGGTAATGACAATCTCATTGCCCTCTTTGTGCCAGACCGCACGCATCTTAATGCTGCCTCGTCCAGTACGATAAATCTTATCTAGATCTGCCTTTGGAGAAATGATCTCTGCTTCAGTCGGATAGTCAGGACCTTTAACAAAGTTCATGATATCGGCAAGTTCTGACTTTGGATTATCGATCAAATGAATCGTTGCATCCGCCACTTCACGTACGTTGTGAGGTGGAATATCCGTTGCCATACCAACAGCAATACCTGTTACGCCATTGAGTAGAATATGAGGCAAACGTGCTGGCAACATTTGCGGCTCTTTCATTGTGCCGTCAAAGTTAGGCTGCCACTCAACCGTACCCTGCCCTAGTTCTCCTAGCAATACCTCAGCAAACTTAGATAGTTTAGCTTCGGTATAACGCATCGCAGCGAACGATTTAGGATCATCTGGCGCACCCCAGTTACCTTGACCATCCACTAATGGGTAGCGGTAAGAGAATGGCTGAGCCATAAGAACCATAGCTTCATAACATGCTAAATCACCATGTGGGTGATATTTACCTAACACGTCACCAACGGTACGAGCTGACTTTTTGTACTTAGCAGAGGCTGAGAGACCCAACTCTGACATTGCGTAAATGATACGTCTCTGAACCGGCTTTAAACCATCACCAATGTATGGCAAAGCACGATCCATGATTACGTACATTGAGTAATTTAGATAAGCGTCTTCAGTGAACTTGCGCATTGGCAACTGTTCAACGCCATCATATGTAATTTCTGTCGACATTCGTTAAACCTCTGCCATATCGCCGTTGCTTTGCAACCAAGAGCGACGGTCATCCGCTCGCTTCTTACCTAGCAGCATATCCATCATTTCCATCGTTGCTTCACTATCGTCAATCGTTAACTGAACCAAACGACGAGTGTTGGGATCCATGGTCGTTTCACGTAGCTGAAGTGGATTCATTTCACCCAGACCTTTGAATCGCTGCACGTTGATTTTGGCTTTCTTCTTCGACAAACGCTCTAAAATGCCTTCTTTTTCATCATCATCAAGCGCATAGAAAACCTCTTTTCCACAGTCGATACGATACAGTGGAGGCATCGCGACATAGATGTGCCCCGCTTCAACTAGCGAACGGAAATGGCGTGTAAACAATGCACATAGCAAAGTGGCGATATGAAGACCATCCGAGTCCGCATCGGCAAGGATACAAACTTTACCGTAGCGAAGACCGTCTAAGTTCTCGGTATCAGGATCGATACCTAATGCCACAGAGATGTCATGAACTTCCTGAGACGCGAGAACCTGATCAGGCGAGACTTCCCAAGTATTCAGGATCTTACCTCGTAGCGGCATCACAGCTTGAAACTCACGATCACGCGCCTGTTTAGCAGAACCACCAGCCGAGTCACCTTCGACAAAGAAGATTTCAGTGCGGTTTAAGTCCTGAACTGAACAGTCGGTTAACTTACCTGGCAAAGCAGGGCCAGAAGCGACTTTTTTACGCACAACCTTTTTACTCGCACGCATACGACGATGTGCGTTGGCGATACAGACTTCCGCCAGTTGCTCAGCTAACTGAGGCTTTTCATTCAACCACAGGCTAAATGAGTCTTTAACGACGCCAGAAACGAATGCCGCCGTCTGACGTGAAGAGAGTCGTTCTTTAGTTTGACCAGCAAACTGCGGATCTTGCATTTTCACCGACAACACGTAAGAACAACGATCGAAAACGTCATCCCCCGTCAGTTTCACGCCACGCGGTAACAGATTACGGAACTCGCAAAATTCACGCATTGCATCGAGCAAGCCTTGGCGTAGGCCGTTAACGTGAGTACCGCCTTGTGCCGTTGGAATCAAGTTAACGTAACTTTCGGTGATCAGCTCACCACCTTCTGGTTGCCAGATCACGGCCCAGTTAGCAGCCTCTGTTTCAGCAGAAAACTCACCGGTATAAGGTTCTTCTGGTAGAACCGTGTACCCTTTGACACCTTCAGCTAGGTAGTCTTTCAGGCCATCTTCATATAACCAACTGTAATCTTTGCCATTTACCTTATCGCTAAAGGTAATCTCTAAGCCAGGACAAAGAACCGCTTTTGCTCGTAGGTTATTGACTAGGCGTGTAACAGAAAAATTTGCTGAATCGAAATACTTCGTGTCCGGCCAGAAGTGAACGCTGGTACCTTTGTTGCGACGACCACAAGTGCCAGTCACCGTTAAGTCAGATACTTTCTCGCCATGTTCAAATGCAATTTCATACACTTGCCCATCACGACGAACGGTCACTTCAACACGCTTAGACAGCGCGTTTACTACCGAGATACCAACACCGTGTAAGCCACCTGAAAATTGGTAGTTTTTATTGGAAAACTTACCACCAGCGTGCAGCTTACATAGTATCAGTTCAACCCCTGAAACTTTTTCTTCAGGGTGGATATCTACAGGCATGCCACGACCATCATCGATCACTTCAAGTGATTGGTCGGCATGTAAAATTACTTGAACCTTTGAAGCGTGTCCGGCTAGCGCTTCATCGACACTGTTGTCGATGACTTCTTGGCCCAAGTGGTTTGGGCGCGCTGTATCCGTATACATCCCTGGTCGGCGACGTACTGGCTCCAAACCATTAAGAACCTCAATGGCCCCAGCATTATATTGTTCAGTCATAATACGGAATTTCGTCTTAGGTAATAAAAGGTTTACTTGGCAGGCGATTTAAATGTGTCGGCTTAAATGGCAACCTTGTCGGGTATCCACAAGGTTAACGACGAAAATCCAAACACTTCAAATCCACACAAGTACTGATGAGACATAGTCTGGAACAGACCCAATTATGTCAAGAGAGATAAGTAAGTAACAAGTAAAATTATGACTCTTCCCTCAATGAATATGTCATTGAGAGCGAAAGACGTTAGGTTCATCAACACTAACCAGGCAGATTAAAGCGCCAAGAATTCGATGATCTTAGCCGGATAACGCTCGAAGTTGACGAAGCTATGATCACCACCTTGCTCGACAGTCTGCTTAGCTCCACAAAAATGTTGCACTGCTTGACGATAATCGAGAACTTCATCCTCGGTTTGCTGTAGCAACCAAAAGTCCGACGGCGTTTTAATAACCGGAGTGTCGAGTTGCTTGAGTTCAACAATATGGTGATGCTCTAAAACATAACGCTCTTGAGTGTACGGGTTTTCTTGCTCACCAAGAAAATCCGCAAGCAGCTCATAAGGCTTGACCGCAGGGTTAACCACTACCGCTTTAAAGGCAAACTGCGCATTGAGCCACATCGAAAAATAACCACCAAGCGAACTTCCGACCAAGCCAATCTGATAATCATCTTTATATTGATTGACAATATCCAACAGATGCTGTGCAGCTTGCTCAGGAAAACAAGGTAAACGCGGTATCACTACCTTAATATCTGGACGATACTGTTCACAGTACTCTCGCATTAGATTTGCTTTGAGTGACAATGGTGAACTGTTAAAACCATGAATATAAAGTAGTAAAGACGGTTTCATTTCCTTTCCTCAATAGCCAGCAGAAGTGAAATCAGGCTGGAAACTGCCAGCTGGTAAGCGTTTTACTTCTGTCGACACACTGCCATCGGCATGTAACTCTAGTTCACGCCAGCCTGGGGAAAGCGTATCCAACGCAAAGTCATCGCTATTAGGTTTAAACTGAACACAAGTCGATGGTGTGGCCATCACTCTCGCACCTTTATACACAACGTTCATATCTTGATGCACATGCCCACATAACACCGCTTTAACGCTGCTGTGTTTGTCTACCACTTGCCAAAAATCTTCAGCATCTTTCAGTGCATGCTGATCTAACCAACGGCTACCAACCAACAGGGGATGATGGTGCATTAAAACAAGCGTGTAACGCTCTGGATATTCGGTGAGCTTTTCATCAAGCAGTGTCAGTTGTTGATCGCTCAAGCGACCATGAGGTACACCGACAACCTGAGAATCAAGCAATATCATTTGCCACTTTTCACCGAGCAAGACATGTTCAACCTGTTGAATCTGAGGTGAAGGTAAGACCGAACCCATGGCCGGTTTAAAGTCATGATTGCCCGGTAACCAGAAACATGTTTTCTCAAGTGGTGCAATGCCTTGCTCGAATCTTTGATAGGAGCCAGCAGAGTGATCCTGAGAGATATCACCCGTTGAGAGAATCGCATCGAACGATCGCTTCTCCTGCACAATAGCGGCAATAACTGCACTAAAACTATCGAGAGTTTTAACACTGAGCAGACTACCATCCGCTGGCTCAAATAAATGAGTATCAGTAATCTGGAGTAGCTTTATACTGCCGCTATCTAAGGAACTTGACGTTACTTTCAAAACTAAAACCTAAATATTCAATGGAGTGCGACTGATACCCTGTTTCAAACAAAATGACAGCCAATCACCGAGAAAACGATTGAGTTGTACCTTTTCATCTTGTTGCAGCATCTTATCATTCGGGTAGTCGTATCGAGCATTCACACGTTTAAGATGTTCACAGCTACAAACTTCTGCTACGCGAGCATCGTGGTAGAGCCTGACAGACATTGTTGGCAATGGAAATACTGGAACGTCATCACTTTGACAAATGTCGACCAAAGTTGTGTACTTTGTGACTTCGACCACTTGAATCTGATACGTCATATAAGCAGCTTGATAGCAGCGTACATCACTGACACTCGGCTGATAAGGCAGCAAAGCGTTTAGTTTTGCGTAATTTGTCTCATATGTGCGCATCAGGTCAGATAAATCAACATGATACGGTTTCTTTAGTGCTACGTGCGCCATTGTCTCTTCAAACGTTGCTGGTTAAGCTCCAACCATTGCAATGCAATAATGGAGGCACCATTTTCAAATTTCCCATCAATAACCCATTGGTAGGCTTGCTGGCGGGATACCACATGAACTCGAATATCCTCACCTTCATAGTCTAAACCATGAATCCCATTCGCTGTACTCGCATCAACTTGACCGACATACACATCAAGTTTTTCGGAACAACCGCCTGATGAAGGGTAATACGAGGTTACTTTCTCTAACTGACCTACTTCAATACCGGCTTCTTCTACCGCTTCACGTCGAACAACACTTTCAGCGTCTTCTTCACGATCTATCATGCCTGCGACGATTTCCAACTGCCAAGGGCTGTCATGTTCAAGAGCGCCAACGCGGATTTGTTCAATCAATACCACCTCGTCTCTAATCGGATCGTAAGGTAGCATAGCCGCTGCGTGTCCACGCTCGAACATTTCGCGTTCGATAGTTTCACTCCACCCTCCTTCAAACAACTTATGTTTGAAGCGGTACTTAATCATTTTAAAAAATCCCTGAAACAGTGTTTCTTTTGAGATTATTTCCACATCTTGTCGAGTGAACTGCTTATGTTGCTGGTCAGACTGTTGCATTTGGCACCTCTCTGAGTGAATCTTATAGTTTACTCAGACCTAAGCGTAACTTCCAAGGACGTGGCTCAACTTTTCATACAATTTTTGCAGTTTAATTTAAATTGATGAATTATACTTATTACACAGCTGGATAGTTAAGTGTAAAACTTTGCAAAGTTTTCGAGTGAATTGACATCAATTGAGTTAAACTCTTGATGACTAATATTTTTCGTTTTTTGGCAGGAATTGAACCTATGAAGAAACTGCTTCCACTAGTTATCAGTGCAGCACTAGGCAGCCTAAGTACTCATGCTTTCGCTGATACTCTGGCAGACATTTACAATCAAGCAAAAGAGAATGACCCAACGCTACTTAGTGCCGCAGCCCAGCGTGATGCTGCCTTTGAAGCCGTGACCTCTAGCCGTGCAACACTTCTACCACAAATTAATTTGACTGCTGGTTACAACCTAACACGTGGCGACACGGATTTGGACACGGGTAGTACTATTGACAACGATAAGAATGCGCTAACAGCTGGCATCAACTTCTCGCAAGAACTTTACCAACGTTCTAGCTGGGTTGCTCTGGATGTGTCTGAAAAATCGGCACGCCAAGCAGATGCGTCTTATGCCGCAGCACAACAAGCTTTGATTCTGCGTGTTTCGACCGCGTACTTTGATGTATTGCGTGCACAAGACAACCTAGAGTTTGTTCAGGCAGAGAAAGCAGCGGTTGGCCGTCAGTTAGAGCAAACGAAGCAACGTTTTGAGGTTGGGCTTTCAGCAATCACTGACGTACATGACGCTCAAGCTCAGTACGACGCAGTACTCGCTGATGAAGTATTGGCACAAAACAGCCTAGTAAACAGCTACGAAGGTCTGCGTGAAATTACCGGTCAAGAGCACTCGAATCTTGATGTTCTTGATACTAAGCGTTTCTCAGCAAGTAAGACTTCTACGGCAATTGATGCACTAGTAAACGAAGCCCAAGAGAAAAACTTAAGCTTGCTATCTGCACGTATCGCGCAAGACGTAGCCAAAGACAACATTTCGCTAGCCAGTTCAGGACACCTACCATCGCTAACACTTGATGGTGGATACAACTACGGCGATATTTCAGACAGCATCAACTCAAACGGCACAACCAATAACTTCAACATTGGCGTCAATCTGAATGTTCCACTATACACAGGTGGCAACATTAGCTCGCAAACTAAACAAGCTGAATACAGCTATGTTGCAGCAAGCCAAGATCTTGAAGCTGCTTACCGCAGTGTTGTGAAAGATGTTCGTGCATTCAACAACAATATCAGCGCATCAATTGGAGCGCTGCGTGCTTACGAGCAGACCGTTGTCTCGGCACAATCAGCCCTTGAAGCAACAGAAGCGGGGTTTGATGTTGGTACACGTACCATTGTTGACGTTCTAGATTCTACTCGTCGTCTATACGATGCCAATAAGAGCCTATCTAACGCTCGTTACGATTACATTCTAAGTGTGCTTCAGCTACGTCAAGCCGTTGGTACACTGAGTGAGCAAGACATCCTCGATGTTAATGCTGGTCTCAAAACGGCGAGCAAATAACGCACTAATCATTCGATAAAAAAGGCTTGCTCCATTGGAGCAAGCCTTTTTATTTCTATCTGTCTGCGTTAGTAGACGGTATCTATCTTGACGTTTTTCTCGACTAACCAATCCACTTTGTCTTCGCGTTTGATATGCAATGCCACGTCAACTGGTTGGTCCAAATCGAGGGGAATTTGCCATACAAACACAACTTCCCACTGGTTCTGATTATGGGTGCGAAGTTCGAGTAAGTCCCCGTCGATAATCCAGCTCTGATCACCTTGCTGAATAGACACGCTTTCAACATCTAGCTCCGCTGGTAACGGTTTGTCAGATTCTAAATAGAGCGCACCATGTAGAGTACTGTCTTGCACTTCGCCAATGGTGGGCATCTTATTGATCCAAAGATTACTTTTGAGTACTACAGTGGTATCGGCGAATTCCAACTGGTTGCCTTGCTCCCAGCCTACAGGTTGTGAAGTACAGCCCACCATTAACGCCACACCAAGTGAGAGAGCTGCTAACTTTTTCATTTGATTCACCTTTGTCGTTCCGAGTGGTGTTGTAACCATTCTTTCAAGATATGAATATCATTGTCATACTCATTCTTTATTTCTTCAACCCAATCGTCGATGTTTTCCCACCAAGTTGGAAAATCTGGCGACTGCGCTTTCTGCGCCACGCTCTGAATATGCTTTAATCCAATAGAGCCTGCGGCCCCTTTAATTTTGTGAGCCTCTGAAACTATACCTTCCTGATGCTTGGCGACCATGTTTGAGTCCAACACTTGCAAGTACTCTGGCATCATCTCTTCAAACATCTCTATGCTGCTAAGTACAGGCTCTGGCCCAACAATACTGACATAGGACTCAAGCATATCTAGGTCAAGTATACGAGAATAGATCTCCCCACCTTCGGCGATCACTTCGGGCTCGACGGTTTGATACTTGGTTTGCTCCACCTCTCCTTGAGTAAACTTAGCCAGAACCTCTTGCACCGCAGTCACTGAAAGAGGTTTACTGATCGCATCATCCATCCCTTTATCAAGGTACTCTTGTTTGTTCTTGAGGACATTGGCTGTCAAGGCTACCAATGGCGGCAGATCCGAGTATGTGCGTCTAAAGTATTCTGCAACATCAAACCCGGTCATATCTGGTAGCTGGATGTCTAGGAACACCAAGTCGTAAATTTCAGGATCAAACATTTCCATCGCTTCCATACCTGTCATGGCAACAGAAACTTCATGTCCCATACTCTCTAGCAGTGAGCGAGCAACCGTAATATTGAGCTCAATATCCTCAACCATAAAGATATTGAGTTCTTGCGATGGTGCAGCCACTGATGATAAAGACTCTTCAACTTCTGCCAATGGCACACTGATAGTGACGGTGAAAGTACTGCCAAATCCCTCTTCACTCGAGACGGTAATATCGCCGTTCATCATATTGATTAGCTGCTTTGACACAGCAAGACCGATACCTGTTCCGACTGCATGGAGGTTGTCTTTCCCAGACTTGACCTGATAGTACATGGCAAAGATTTTTTCGAGCTCAGCTTCTGGGATACCGATACCGCTATCCTCTATCTCCATCGTAATATGAGCGTGTTGGTCTTCTATCTCAGAGCTGACCGTCATCACCACCCCTCCCTCTTTAGTAAACTTCATCGCATTGCTGATGAGGTTCCAAAGTACCTGACGGAGACGAGTCGCATCGACTTCAATCGCACTAGGCAGTTCGCTCAGACGTTCCAGATCAAAGCGCAGCCCTTTCTGCGACGCCATCAATGCAGAGATGCTCTCCATCTCTGCGACAAATTCTTCAAAATTAAGTGTCGATGGATAAAGTTCGAGTTTGCGGCGGTCGAACTTGTCCATATCAATAATGTCGTTGAAGATGTTACCCAAGGTAATTGCACTGACATTAATGGTCTGCATATGGTTACGCTGCTCTTCGGTAAGCTGAGTATCAAGCAGCATTCGACTCAAACCAACGATACCGTTAAGGGGGGTGCGTAGCTCATGACTGATCGTCGATATAAATGTTGTTTTATCTCGACTGGCTTTTTCTAGCGATTCTTCATGGCGCTTACGCTCTGTGATATCACGGCCAAAACCCACCAGACCTAAGTGACGCCCCTCTTTGCTGTAGAAAGGGACTTTACGTAATTCGAAATAGTTTTTACGTCCATCAGGATACTCAAGCCACTGCTCATAAGTTAGCGCTTGATTATCAGAGAAAACCTTCTGGTCTGTATCAACAATTTGTTGAGCGACTTCCTTGCTGTAAACATCCCAAGGTGTCAGACCGACCAGTTGACTCTCTTTCTTACCCGTCAGCTCTTCCATTGCTCGGTTACAACCGGAGAAAACGCCCTCTGCGTTGCGGTAGTAAATAAGGTCAGGAGAAGCATCAATAAACGAACGTAGAAGTGCGGTTCTCTCCGCCAATTCTACCTGTGTTTTCTCACGCTGATAGACCTCATTCTCAAGGTCTTTCATCGCTTCTTCACGCGCTTCTTCAGCTTTAATACGTTCTTCAATTTCTTGATTAAGCTTGGCAATGTTTTGTTGAAGCTTGTGGTTGAGTTCCTGATCTCGTGAACGCATATCTTTCAATTTCGAGACAAGCTTGGAGAGACGTTGGCGCGATTCTTCCAATTGATCGACAACCACCGATAGAAAATACACCGCCCAAGGAGTAATTAATAAGCCAAAGAAAACTGAGCGTACGATGTCGATGTCATCGACGTGCCCACTTAAAACAAGAGTAATTCCGACTTGGACAACAACAGCAAGTGCCACCAAGGCCAAAGCAAGAAGAATAGAAAAACGCAGGATGCCCAGTTTGACTAACAAATCGACATAATACTGCGCAAGATTTTTAATCGGCTTCATCGAGAACTCCGCACGGTAACAGTCGTTAAATATTACCTGTTTTCACTACCGACAGCTAAAGGAATCCTTACAACAAAAAGTGCTAATTCTCTGATGTGTGATGCACACAAGTCTGATTGCGACCGTTGGCTTTTGCTTGGTACAAAGCACTGTCAGCCAAAGCGATAATCGTTTCGCTGCTGGTCATCGGTTTAGGCACAATCGAAACAAGACCAATACTGGTCGTGATCTGATTGGATACCTCAGATTTCTGATGCTCTAGAGCAAGTTCAGCCACACCTTCATGAATACGCTGAGCCACTAAGAGTGCGCCTGATTTTTCGCATAGATAGCGATTGCTACAAAAATAGCAAGTAGGATGATAACAAAGTCAAAACCGTGCCCGCGGGTAGAGTCCCACAACCAAACTAATACTTGCTCCATTTATAACTCTGACTCAATGAATAATCTTTATAAGGGTACAAAAGATATCAGCTTATTGCTTAATTATCAGCCTTTAATATCGGCCTTGTGTATTCAAATGGTTGATTTATCAAAGAGCCTTGCGCCCCTAACTGGTGTAGAGAACGACCGATTTGAGTCATGGCTAACCAACGGTTTTCACACCATAAAGGTGCCAATAACGTAGGTCTACGTGCTGCTGAAGAGACACGGTGATACACCACTTCGGGAGGTGTCATACGTATTAGCTCACTGGCAATCGACACGTATTCTTGGAGCTCTGGAGCTGACAACTTTCCCGCTTTCCATGCTTTGGCCATGGTGCTGCCTTCGACAATATGAAGACCATGAAGTTTAATGCCGTCCGTGCCAACCGCCAATACTTGCTTCATTGTCGCGATATTGTCTTCACGTGTTTCTCTGGGTAAGCCCACAATCAGGTGCGTACAAACTTTGATGCCAAGTGCGCGTGCACGTCGAGTAATCTCAGCATAACATTCGAAATCATGGCCTCGGTTGATGCGTTTTAGCGTCTGATTGTTTGCCGTTTGTAAACCGAGCTCCAGCCAGATTTCGTACCCTTGTTCGACGTAATTTGCCAACAGTTCTAGGACGGCATCAGGAACACAGTCAGGACGAGTCCCTACGCACAATCCCACAATGTCAGCCGCTTTCAGTGCTTGCTCGTACATGTTTTTAAGAACCTGTACTTCGGCATAAGTACTTGTATAAGCCTGAAAATAGGCAAGGTAGCGCTTGGCTCGAGCAATCTCTCCAGCTCGATCGATTAGCTGCTCATGGATAGTTTTTATTTGCGCGGCTTCATCAGCGAACGAAGCGACATTGCAAAATGTGCATCCACCACGGCCAATCGTGCCGTCTCGATTTGGGCAGCTGAACCCACCATGCAGTGTCAGTTTATGAACTTTTTCCCCGTACCTTCTCTGTAAGTCTTGTCCAATAGTGTTGACCAGCTCGTGAAGTTGCATTTTTACCCTTGTCTAAAACGAAATAAATATCATTAAGATCTATGTAATTTAATTACAATATTGAAAGAAATTTGGGAATAAATGTAACGTTTTCAAACGGGGTTGTTGTTATGCAAAGTCAATAAACATGCAGAAATAATGTGCCTCAAGCCAATTGTTAAGCAAAAGTTAAACATAATATCAATTTATAACGCAAAAAATCTGGGCAACAAGCACGACTTTTGATTGCATTTTGTGCTGAGTAAATTGTAGGATACTTACAGATTTTGCTGCATTTTGTGTTTTTTATTACATTAAAATTTGGCAAAACATCGGTGAACTCCTACTCCTACCTATATAAATCACTAGATTGTGATACAAAAAAACTGGATTTCACCAAGGATTGTTTTTCTCGCCATATTTTTCAGCGAGAGACGGAATGGAATCAAAGTCGCCAGCTAGGCTGACTTCGAATCATAAAAATAAAGGACAGGACGTAGAACTAGTTTCGACTAGCCCAATTGCGCCTATTTGAACTGGAAGGATGTATCCATGGTAGATAGAGAGCAAACTTCACAAGGTCTGTACACTCCTGAATTGGAGCATGACGCTTGTGGTATCGGTTTTGTTGCTCACTTAAAAAACCGTAAATCGCACGAAGTAGTTACGCAAGCTCTTGATATGCTTGCAAGGATGGAGCACCGTGGTGGTCAAGGATGTGATCCTTGCTCAGGTGATGGCGCTGGTATCTTGCTACAAAAACCACACGAATTTCTGTTAGAAGAAGCCGTTAAGCTTGGTATCAAGCTCCCTTCTTTCGAGAAATACGGCGTTGGTGTGGTGCTTTTCCCAAAAGACGAACACAAACGCGCGCAATGTCGCGATATCCTAGAACGTAATGCTAAACGTCTAGAGCTCGATGTTATCGGCTATCGTGTTTTGCCGACAGACAACTCAATGATCGGTGCTGACCCTTTAAGCACTGAACCGCAATTCGAACACGTATTCATCTCTGGTGGTCCTGGCATCACGCCTGAAGAGCTAGAGCGTAAGTTGTACGTACTGCGTAACTACACAGTTCGAGTCTGTCTAGAAAGTGTCTCTAACATTGGTGATGATTTCTACATCAACTCAATGTCATACAAAACACTTGTCTACAAAGGTCAGTTGACAACAGAGCAAGTACCACAGTACTTCCTCGATCTACAGAATCCAACGATGGTGACAGCACTTGCGCTGGTTCACTCTCGTTTCTCAACCAACACTTTCCCGAAATGGCGCTTAGCTCAACCTTTCCGTTACATCGCTCACAATGGTGAAATCAACACCGTTCGCGGTAACCTGAACTGGATGAAAGCACGCGAGGCGATCATCGAATCAGACCTGTTTACTCAAGCTGAAATCGATATGTTATTGCCTATCTGTCAGGAAGGTGCTTCCGACTCATCTAACTTCGACATGGCGCTAGAACTTCTGGTTCTTTCGGGCCGTAGCCTGCCACACGCATTGATGATGATGATTCCAGAAGCGTGGCAAGAAAACAAAAACATGGATCCAACTCGTCGTGCGTTTTACCAATACCACGCCAACGTCATGGAACCATGGGACGGCCCAGCTTCAGTCTGTTTCACAGACGGTGTTCAGGTAGGTGCAACTCTTGACCGTAACGGCCTTCGCCCTTCTCGCTACACAGTGACAAAAGATGATTTCTTAGTCATGGCGTCTGAGTCTGGTGTTGTGGATATTGCACCAGAAAACGTCGAATTCCGTGGTCGCCTACAACCGGGTCGTATCTTCGTTGCTGACCTAGAGCAAGGGCGTATTATTTCTGATGAAGAAGTAAAAGACGGCATTGCATCAGCACAGCCTTACGAGAAATGGGTAGCAGAGAATCTGCTCAGCCTGAAGAAACTGCCGGATGCGAGCAACGAATTCAGCCAACCGTCACCGGAAAAGCTTCTGCACAAGCAGCAAGCATTTGGCGTGAGCTCAGAAGAAGTGAACGAGATTATCGTTCCTATGGCTCGTGATGGTAAAGAGCCACTTTCGGCTATGGGTGCCGACTGGCCACTTGCGATCCTTTCGCACCAGTCGCAACACCTCTCAAACTACTTTAAACAGTTATTTGCTCAGGTAACTAACCCGCCTATCGACCCGATTCGTGAGCGTATGGTTATGTCTCTGAATACTTACCTAGGTAAGGATCAGAACCTTCTTGCCGAGTCACCACTGCACTGTCAAAAAGTTGAGCTTGAATCGCCAGTACTTTCAAACTCTGAGCTTGAAAAACTGCGTGCTATCGATAACGAGCACTTACAGGCTAAGACGTTAGATATCGTATTCCAAGCAAGTGAAGATGAAGGTAAGCTAGAACGTGCACTGAAGCGTATCTGTCAATATGCAGAAGATGCCGTGATCGATGGTTACTCAATCATCTTGTTAACAGACCGCGCAGTAAACTCTAACCACGCAGCTATTCCAGCAATGCTCGCCGTTGGCGCTGTACACCATCACCTGATCCGTAAAGGTCTCCGTGCTAAGTGTGACATAGTTATCGAGACAGGTGATGCTCGTGAGACGCACCACTTTGCGACTCTGATTGGCTACGGTGCAAACGCAATCAACCCATACCTAGTTATTGAGACTATGGTTGAACTGCAACGCATCAAAAAACTGGATCCTGAAACCAACATTCGAGAACTGTTCGAGAACTACCGCAAATCTATCAACGGCGGTCTATTGAAGATCTTCTCGAAAATGGGTATTTCAACCTTGCAGTCGTACCACGGTGCACAAATTTTTGAAGCTCTGGGTATCAGCAAGTCTGTTGTCGACAAGTACTTCACTGGTACGGTTTCGCGTATCCAAGGTCTTACTATTGATGACATCGCCAAAGAAGTGCTTGTACGTCATCGTATTGGCTTCCCAACACGTGAAATCCCTGTTCAAGTACTGGATGTTGGTGGTGTTTATCAGTGGAAACAGCGTGGTGAAAAACACCTGTTTAACCCTGAAACTATTTCACTGCTTCAACAATCAACTCGTAACAAAGACTATGTTCAGTTTAAGCAATATGCGAAAGCGGTTGATGATCAAGGCGATAACGCAGCAACGCTACGTAGCCAGCTCGATTTCGTTAAGAATCCAGCAGGTTCTATCCCGCTCGAAGAAGTGGAGCCGATTGAAAACATCCTTAAACGTTTTGCTACCGGAGCAATGTCATTTGGTTCGATCTCTTACGAGGCACACTCTACTCTCGCAGTCGCGATGAACCGCATTGGTGCTAAATCGAACTCAGGTGAAGGTGGTGAAGACCCTTCTCGTTTCGAACGTAAAGAGAATGGTGATTGGGAGCGTTCAGCAATCAAACAGGTTGCTTCAGGTCGTTTCGGTGTGACGTCTTACTACCTAACTAACGCCGATGAGCTACAAATCAAGATGGCTCAAGGTGCTAAGCCGGGTGAAGGTGGTCAGCTACCAGGTGATAAGGTTGATGACTGGATTGGTGCGACTCGTCACTCCACACCAGGTGTTGGTCTAATCTCGCCACCTCCTCACCACGACATCTACTCAATTGAGGATTTGGCTCAGCTAATCTTTGATTTGAAAAACGCCAACCGTGCTGGCCGAGTTAACGTCAAGCTGGTATCAGAAGCCGGTGTAGGTACGATTGCCTCTGGTGTAGCGAAAGCGAAGGCGGATGTGGTTCTTATCGCTGGTTTTGATGGTGGTACAGGTGCATCACCAATGTCTTCGATTCGCCATACAGGTCTGCCTTGGGAACTGGGTCTAGCAGAAACACACCAGACACTACTGAAAAACGGCCTACGTAACCGTATCGTAGTTCAGTCAGATGGTCAGATGAAAACACCTCGTGACCTAGCGGTAGCAACACTGCTTGGTGCTGAAGAATGGGGTATCGCGACAGCGGCACTGGTTGTTGAAGGTTGTATCATGATGCGTAAGTGTCATAAAAACACCTGTCCTGTTGGTATCGCAACTCAGAACAAGACCCTACGTGAACGTTTTGATGGTCGTGTTGAAGACGTCGTAACCTTCTTCCAATACATGGCAGAAGGCCTACGTGAAATCATGGCAGAGCTCGGTTTCCGCACCATCGATGAGATGGTTGGTCAATCGCAGAAATTGAAAGTTCGCGAAGATATTGGTCACTGGAAATACAAGAACCTTGATCTATCTCCAGTACTGCACATTGAGCATGCCCGTGAAAACGATGGTGTCTTTAATCAGACTGAACAGAACCACAATTTAGAACAGGTTCTTGACCGCAAACTGATTCAAGCTGCAATCCCTGCGCTTGAGAAAGGCGAAGCCGTTAACGCTGAGTTCCCGATCATTAACACTGACCGTTCTGCTGGTACCATGCTATCGAATGAAATTTCGAAAGTGTACAAAGACCAAGGTTTACCAAAACCAATGAACGTTAAGTTCACCGGTTCTGCTGGCCAATCATTTGGTGCATTCCTAGCAAAAGGCGTGAAATTCGAGGTTGAAGGCGATGCGAACGACTACTGGGGCAAAGGTCTATCAGGCGGTACGCTGGTTCTTTACCCAGACTCGAAGTCAACCATCGTCGCTGAAGACAACATTGTAGTAGGTAACGTATGTTTCTACGGTGCAACTTCAGGTGAGTCATACATTCGTGGTATGGCTGGTGAACGTTTCTGTGTTCGTAACTCAGGTGCAAAAGTCGTTGTTGAAGGTATCGGTGACCACGGTTGTGAATACATGACTGGCGGTGTTGCTGTCATCCTAGGTTCAACAGGTCGTAACTTTGCAGCGGGTATGAGTGGCGGTGTCGCTTATGTTTGGGATAAGTCTGGTGACTTTGAAACTAAGCTGAACCCTGAACTTGTCGACCTAGATCCAATCGAAGCTGAAGATCGTGAACTACTAAAAGAGATGCTCACTAAGCAGGTTCAATTCACAGGAAGTGAAGTAGCGAAGTCTTTCCTCGACAACTTTGAAGCAAGCCTAGAAACCATGGTTAAGGTTATGCCGCGCGACTACAAAGCGGTACTTCAAAAGCGTAAGGCAGCCGCTGAACAAGCACAAACGGAACAAGTGGAGGCAGTATAATGGGTAAGCCTACTGGATTTTTAGAACATGGTCGTGAGCTTCCAAAGAAGCTCGACCCATCAGTTCGTATTGAAAACAACAAAGAATTCGCTCTAAACGAAGAGTTTGGCGACAAAATCAATACTCAGGCTTCTCGTTGTATGGATTGTGGTGTGCCTTTCTGTCACAACGGTTGTCCGATTGGTAACATCATCCCTGAGTTCAACGATGCGGTATACCGTGATAGCTGGGAAGAAGCATGGAACATCCTAAGTTCAACCAACAACTTCCCAGAGTTCACAGGTCGAGTATGTCCTGCCCCGTGTGAAAGTGCTTGTGTACTAGGTATCAACCAAGATCCAATCACTATCTGTAACATTGAGAAAACCATCGTCGAAACTGCGTACCGTGAAGGGTACGCAAAACCTAAAACGCCTCGTTCTCGCACTGGTAAAACGATCGCCATCATCGGTTCAGGCCCTGCAGGTCTAGCCGCAGCTGAGCAGCTCAACAGCGCAGGTCACTCTGTTACTGTATTTGAGCGTGATGAGAAAGTTGGTGGACTACTGCGTTTTGGTATCCCAGACTTCAAGCTGGGTATGGATGTGATTGATCGCAAGATCAACCTAATGGCCGACGCAGGCGTTGAGTTCAAGGTCAATCAACATATCGGTGTTGACGTTAATGCTCAGCAACTACGTCAGGAGTTTGATGTTGTTCTGCTTACTGGCGGTTCAACGGTTCCTCGTGATTTGCCAGTACCAGGCCGTGAACTAAAAGGCGTTCACTTCGCGATGGAGTTCCTAGCTCAGAATAACCGCCGTGCTAACGACATGGATCTGAAAGGTGAAGAGATTCACGCTAAAGACAAGCATGTTGTCGTCATCGGTGGTGGTGATACCGGTTCTGACTGCGTGGGTACCTCAAACCGTCACAAAGCCGCGAGCGTAACTCAGGTAGAGATCATGCCGATCCCACCAGAAAAGCGCCCTGTCAATATGCCTTGGCCACAATACCCAATGATCATGAAAACAACCACTTCGCACGAAGAGGGCTGTCAACGTCATTGGAACATTTTGACCAAGGAATTTATTGGCAACGATAAAGGTGAAGTGACGGGTCTGCGTATTGCTGACATCGTGTGGCAAGATGCACAACCGGGTCAACGCCCAGAGTTTAAAGAAATTGCTAACTCAGAGCGTATCATCCCATGCGACATGGCATTCTTGGCTATGGGCTTCTTACATCCAGAGCCAAACGGTGTTTTGGCGCAGCTAGATGTTAAGCTAGATGAACGTGGTAACGTGGCGACCGACGGTTTTGCAACGAACCAAAAAGGTGTGTTTGCTGCCGGTGATATGCGTACAGGCCAATCTCTGGTTGTTCGCTGTATCAATGAAGGTCGTGAGTGTGCAATCGCTATTGATAGTTATCTAATGGGTAACTCAAATCTTGAAGCGAAAGCCGACTCACTAATGCTTTCCGCATAAAGTGAGCCACCTAGATGAAGAATTTTATTAGATTCTAGGTGGTTTAGAATAACCAATCATTCCTTCCAAACTTTCCCATTTGACCAGTACATTGTGCTGGTCTTTTTTATTTCCCTGACATTCAAATGTTGCAAAGTTGTAACAATCAAAATTCTAACCAACTGAATTCTATAGATAATTACAGCGTATTCCGTGGTAAATTGTATATTAGCGTGATTTTCCACCAAGAACTTGACCTTTTTCATAATAACCTATACGTTGTGAAGTCGATGAAAATGAATTCGTCAAATTTTGTTAAATGTTTTAAGAACATTTACTGCATATCTATACGATATATAACAATTAAAATGAATAGTTAGTCATAAATACCAACCCTTTAAATGTTGGTAGTTCTGTCGGGATGACAGAGAAGCAAAGGGAGAATTGCAATGGCTCTATACGATCCTAGTCTCGAGAAAGACAACTGTGGATTTGGCTTAATTGCACATATGGAAGGTGAGCCAAGCCATAAACTGGTACGTACCGCAATTTCAGCACTTGATCGCATGACCCACCGTGGCGGCATCGCGGCTGATGGAAAAACGGGTGACGGATGTGGTCTATTACTACAAAAGCCCGAATCATATCTACGTCTTATTGCCGAAGAAAATGGCTTTAAGCTTGGTAAACAATATGCCGTTGGCATGATTTTCTTTAACCAAGACCCAGCCAAAGCACAGCAAGCAAAAGACATTATCAATCAAGAACTTGCCCAAGAAACTCTGACTGTATCTGGCTGGCGTGATGTGCCAACCAACCCAACAGTACTCGGACCAATTGCCGCAGATTCTTTACCAAACATTCAGCAAGTTTTTATTTCAGCGCCTGCTGGCTGGCGTGAACGCGATATTGAACGTCGCCTATATATCGCCCGCCGCCGTATTGAAAAACGCATTGTTGATGATAGTGAGTTCTACGTCTGTAGCCTGTCGACACAAGTTATAGTGTACAAAGGTCTATGCATGCCAGCCGACCTACCAAGGTTTTATCTCGACTTGGCAGACCTGCGTATGGAATCTGCTATCTGTTTGTTCCACCAGCGTTTCTCGACGAACACTCAGCCTCGTTGGCCACTCGCTCAGCCATTCAGATATCTGGCTCACAATGGTGAAATCAATACGATTCAAGGCAACCGACAATGGGCTCGAGCACGAGCGTACAAATTCGCGTCACCACTGCTACCTGACCTGCAAACAGCTGCACCCTTCGTTAACGAGACAGGTTCAGACTCATCAAGCTTAGACAACATGCTCGATCTGTTTTTAGCTGGGGGTATGGATATCTTCCGTGCGATGCGAATGCTCGTTCCGCCAGCGTGGCAAAACCACCCTGATATGGATCCTGACTTACGTGCCTTCTATGATTTCAACTCCAAACACATGGAACCGTGGGATGGCCCTGCTGGTATCGTCTTATCAGATGGTCGTTACGCCGCATGTAACCTTGACCGTAATGGCTTACGTCCTGCTCGTTATGTCATAACAAAAGATAAGTTAATTACGTTAGCGTCTGAGGTTGGTATCTGGGACTACGCTCCCGATGAAGTCGCAGAAAAAGGACGAGTGGGTCCAGGCGAGCTTTTAGTTATTGATACTCGCCGTGGAAAGCTTTGGCAATCAAGTGAGATCGATAATGACCTCAAAGATCGCCACCCATACCGTGAATGGATGGAAAATAATGTCCATAAACTGACACCATTCTCTAAGTTGCCAGAAGACCAAGTGGGCGAACGTAGCTTCGATGAAGATGAACTAAAGACCTATCAAAAGCAGTTTGCGATGAGCAACGAAGAGGTTGATCAGGTATTGCGTGTTCTTGGCGATATGGGACAAGAAGCAGTCGGCTCAATGGGTGACGATACGCCAATGGCAGTATTGTCGTCTAAAGAGAGATTGATTACTGATTATTTCCGTCAGAAATTCGCTCAGGTAACCAATCCACCGATCGATCCACTTCGTGAAAAACACGTCATGTCATTGGCGACCAGTGTCGGCCAAGAGATGAACGTATTCTGCGAGACCGACGGTCACGCTCATCGTGTAACCTTTGATTCACCGGTTCTGCTTTACTCAGACATGCAGCAACTACTTGAGTTAAGTGATGAGCACTACCGTAGTACGGTACTAGACATCAACTACAATCCCGACGACAAAGACCTTGAGCAAGCGATTCTTGATCTTTGTGATCAGGCAGAGCAAGCGGTTCGCGAAGGAACCGTTCTCGTGGTTCTCTCAGATAAAGCAATACAAAAAGGCCGATTGCCGATCCCAGCAGCCATGGCTGTAGGGGCAGTACAAAGCCGATTGATCGATGCAAACCTTCGCTGTGACGCCAACATCATCGCCGAAACAGGCACTGTGCGAGACCCTCACCAATTTGCAGTACTGCTTGGTTTCGGTGCAACAGCGGTTTATCCATATCTGGCTTATGAAACCTTAGCGAAAGTCATTGATGATGGCGCTATCGCCAAGAGCTATCGACAGGTGATGCAAAACTACCAGAGCGGCATCAACAAAGGTCTATACAAGATCATGTCGAAAATGGGCATATCAACCGTTGCCTCATATCGTTGCTCTCAACTATTTGAAGCAGTAGGTCTAAGCCAAGATGTCGTCGATCTCTGCTTCAAGGGAGTCACAACCCGAATTCAAGGGGCGAACTTCGAAGACTTCGAGCAAGATCTTTACAATCTATCTCGCAAAGCATGGACGAAACGTAAGCCAATTGAACATGGTGGATTGTTGAAATACGTTCACGGCGGCGAATATCACGCCTACAACCCAGATGTCGTAGGTACGCTACAACAAGCGGTAAAATCTGGTGACACTTCTGATTACCGAAGCTTTGCTAAGCAGGTAAACGAACGTCCCGTTGCTATGCTGCGTGACTTAATGCATCTGAAGACATCGTCAACGCCGCTACCATTAGAAAAAATTGAACCGAGTACAGAACTCTTCAAACGTTTTGACTCGGCGGCGATGTCTATCGGTGCATTGAGCCCAGAAGCTCATGAAGCCCTAGCAACCGCGATGAACCGTTTAGGCGGTTACTCAAACTCAGGCGAAGGTGGTGAAGATCCAAGACGTTTTGGTACAGAGCGAAACTCACGCATTAAACAGATTGCTTCTGGTCGTTTTGGTGTGACACCACACTATCTGACCAACGCAGATGTACTGCAAATCAAAGTAGCGCAAGGAGCAAAACCGGGTGAAGGTGGACAGTTACCGGGACATAAAGTCACCGCTGAGATCGCGAAACTACGTTACTCAGTACAAGGGGTAACACTGATTTCTCCGCCACCACACCACGATATTTACTCTATCGAGGATCTCGCTCAGCTGATTTTCGACCTAAAACAGGTCAACCCAGAAGCACTGATTTCGGTCAAACTGGTTTCTGAGCCGGGCGTTGGCACTATTGCGACGGGTGTTGCCAAGGCATACGCCGATTTAATTACCATCTCAGGTTATGACGGTGGTACTGCGGCTAGCCCATTAACGTCGGTCAAATATGCTGGCAGCCCTTGGGAACTGGGTCTTGCAGAAACTCAGCAAGCTTTAGTCGCCAATGGTCTACGCCATAAGATTCGTCTTCAAGTCGATGGTGGCTTGAAAACTGGACTTGATGTCGTTAAAGCTGCGATTCTTGGTGCAGAAAGCTTCGGTTTCGGTACGGCGCCTATGGTTGCTATGGGTTGTAAGTTCTTACGTATCTGCCACTTAAATAACTGTGCGACTGGCGTTGCGACTCAAGATGACACCTTACGCAAAGAGTACTTCAAAGGCCTGCCGGAAATGGTGATGAACTACTTTATCGGCCTCGCCGATGAAGTGCGTGAGTTACTTTCACAACTTGGGGTTGAGAAACTGACTGACTTAATCGGTCGCACCGATCTCTTAGAAGCCGTTGAGGGGCTAACAGCGAAACAGAGCAAGCTAGATCTTTCGGGTATTCTTGAATCACCAATATCGCCACAAGGCCACCCTCTTTACTGGACGGAATCAAATGCTCCATTTGATAAAGCTGAATTGAACCAAAAGATTGTCTCGGATGCGCTTGAATCTATTGAGGCATGTCAGTCTAAAGACTTGTTCTACAAAGTAATTAACACTGACCGTTCTATTGGCGCTCGTTTATCTGGTGAAATCGCGAAACGCTATGGCAATCAAGGTATGGCAGCAAGCCCGATCAGGCTTCACCTAGATGGTACTGCTGGTCAGTCATTTGGTGTCTGGAATGCTGGCGGTGTTGAACTTTACCTGACAGGCGATGCGAACGACTACGTGGGTAAAGGTATGGCTGGAGGCAAAATTAGCATCAAGCCTCACCAAGGCACTGCCTTCCAGTGTAATGAAGCAACGATTATTGGTAATACCTGTTTGTATGGCGCGACTGGCGGAAAACTTTTCGCAGCAGGTACGGCAGGTGAGCGATTTGGTGTCCGTAACTCAGGTACGATTGCCGTGATTGAAGGTGCAGGTGACAACGCTTGTGAATACATGACGGGTGGTATTGTCGCTATCCTTGGTGCGACCGGAGTTAACTTTGGTGCGGGTATGACAGGCGGTTTCGCTTACGTGCTTGATGAGAACGAAGAGTTCCAAGGACGAGTAAACCAAGAATCTGTCGAAGCGATTGCGCTATCGGATCTTTATATCCACCAAGAACACCTGCGCGGTTTGATCGCTGAGCACCTAGAAGAAACAGGCTCAGTCCACGCAGAAAACATCCTAGCGAACTTTGATGAATGGATTCCGAAGTTCTACTTGGTTAAACCGCAGGCAGCAGATTTAAGTACTCTGCTTGGTCATCAAAGTCGCAGTGCCGCAGAACTTCGCGTTCAAGCGCAGTAATCATGGAGGATGTTTGAATCATGAGTCAGAACGTATACCAATTTATCGATGTTCAGCGCGTCGATCCTGCGAAAAAACCAATTAAAATTCGTAAGATCGAGTTCGTTGAAATTTATGAACCCTTTACTAATCAGCAAGCTACCGCTCAGGCAGATCGCTGTTTAGACTGTGGTAACCCTTACTGTGAATGGAAGTGTCCGGTTCACAACTACATTCCTCAGTGGCTAAAGTTAGCGAATGAGGGGCGAATTCTGGAAGCGGTAGAACTCTCTCACCAGACCAACAGTCTTCCAGAAGTTTGTGGACGCGTCTGTCCGCAAGATCGTCTTTGTGAAGGTTCTTGTACCCTAAACGAAGACTTTGGTGCGGTCACTATCGGTAATATCGAAAAGTACATCACCGACAAAGCCTTTGAAATGGGCTGGAAACCGGACATGTCTAAAGTGGTTTGGACAGATAAAAAAGTCGCGATTATCGGTGCAGGTCCTGCTGGCCTTGCCGCTGCGGATATCTTGGTCCGAAACGGTGTGAAGCCGGTTGTCTTCGACCGCTACCCTGAAATTGGCGGCCTACTCACGTTTGGTATTCCATCGTTTAAACTTGAAAAAGGCGTGATGGAAAACCGTCGTCGAGTCTTCACTGAAATGGGCGTTGAGTTCCGTTTGGGTGTAGAAGTCGGTAAAGACATTGAGATGCAGCAGCTTGTCGATGAATATGATGCCGTCTTCCTAGGTGTAGGAACCTACAAGAATATGCGTGCCGGACTTGAGAATGAAGATGCTCAAGGCGTCTACGATGCCTTGCCTTTCCTTATCTCCAATACTTATAAAGTAATGGAGTTACCGAGTGAAGAAGCATTTATCGATATGGCTGGAAAAAAGGTCGTTGTCCTAGGTGGTGGTGATACCGCGATGGACTGTGTTCGGACTTCGATTCGTCAAGGCGCCTCCAACGTTATCTGTGCGTATCGTCGTGATGAAGAAAACATGCCTGGCTCGCGTCGAGAAGTGAAAAACGCTAAAGAGGAAGGCGTCGACTTCATGTTTAACTTACAGCCTCTCGGTGTCGAAGTTGATGCCAGTGGCAAAGTCTCTGGTGTTAAAGTCGTTAAAACCGCGCTGGGTGAACCCGATGATGCTGGACGACGTCGTCCTCAACCCGTAAAAGGCAGTGAACACGTGCTTGCTGCTGACGCTGTCATCATGGCGTTTGGCTTCCAGCCTCATCAAATGTCATGGCTAACACCTTTTGGCGTCGAGCTCGATGAGTGGGGGCGTATTAAAGCGCCGTCGGATCAAGAGTTTATGTTCCAAACCAGCAATAAGAAAATCTTTGCTGGTGGTGACGCGGTTCGTGGATCTGACTTGGTTGTAACAGCCATCGATGAAGGACGTAAAGCGGCTGAAGGTATTCTCGACTTCCTAGAAGTTTAACCTCTCATAACCACGAAAAAGGATCCTATTTTTGGATCCTTTTTTTATTTAAAACATATAATTATCTGACCAGTTCCAATACTAAGGAATCCAAGATGAAAAAAGGGGCTCTCCTTTCTCTGACCCTACTCACCTTAACTGCATGTAGCCAAGGAGTCACAACCATGACAGATCGCACTTCTCTCCCTTGTGGTGACAAACCTAACTGTGTCTCGACTCAAGATGCACGAGAGAAGCATCAGCTTGCACCCTTTACTTTGGCGAGCAGCACCAGTATTGATGCCATCGAAGCTGCCGCGCTGCAATTACCCGGAGCTAAAACAGCCGTGAAGGAGCAGGATTATCTTCGTATTGAATGCACCTCAAAGATCATGCGATTTGTTGATGACCTCGAATTACGCATTGAAGGTGAACAGCTGTTGGTACGTTCTGAGTCTAGAATGGGTTACTCCGACTTTGGCGTTAACCGTAAACGCGCGGATCAACTTCGTACCCTTCTGAGTGAGAAAGGGCTCATCCAATAGCATTTAGAATGTGGTGTAATATAAAGCCGAAGCAAGTGCTTCGGCTTTTCTCTAAATGGTATTACTGCTGAGTCTCATCTCGGAAGACAACCAGTCGCTTCGGAGCGACTTTGCCATCTGCGTTGACTTCAGCCACACCGATGAAGAGTTTCTCTTCTCCAGATGTCATGCGAATTGGGGTACCTTCTGGCGCACCAAACACTTGGACTGGCATACCGTGCTGAACAAGATCGGTAAGCTCTGCGTTAAGGTTAACTTCCGGCAGATCTTCTACTGCGGTATCCATTGGTAATAGCAGTGGATCAAGTAGATCTTTCGGTGCAATCTCCTCACGTTGAGCTTGCTCAAGCAACTCATTCAGTTGCTCTAACGTCACCATCTTCTCGTAAGGGTAATTTGCAACCGCGGTACGACGCAACATAGTGACATGAGCACCACAACCAAGCATTTCACCTAGGTCATCAACGATTGTGCGAATGTAAGTACCTTTCGAACAGTGTACTTCCATTTCCACTTCATCGCCTTCAAAGCGATGCAAGATGATTTCATAAACCGTGATCTTGCGTGATTCTCTTGGTACTTCAATACCTTGACGCGCATACTCATACAAAGGCTTACCTTGGTACTTGAGCGCAGAGAACATCGAAGGCACTTGATCAGATTCACCGCGAAACTTATCGATACAAGCGAGCAACTTATCCATATCAACATTGATAGGACGCGTCTCTACCACTTCACCATCAGAATCAGAGGTATCGGTTCTCTCACCAAGCTTAGCAATCACACGGTAGCGCTTGTCGGAATCAAGCAAAAATTGCGAGAACTTGGTTGCTTCACCGAGGCAGATCGGCAGCATACCTGTCGCTAGGGGATCCAGTGCACCCGTATGACCTGCTTTCTCAGCAAAATAGATTCGCTTTACTTTCTGCAGTGCATCGTTCGATGAAATTCCCGTTGGTTTATCCAACAGAATCACACCGTTAATTGGACGACCTTTACGACGACGAGCCATTAGCTGTCTTCCCCAGTCTGTTCTTCTTCACGACCAGAGTCTCTTTGCTTACGCTTATCTTCACTAACGACTTCAGAAACAAGGTTCGACATACGCATACCTTCAACCAAGGTGTTGTCATAGTAGAAACGAACTTCTGGCGTTAAACGCAGACGGATACGCTTGCCTAGCATCATGCGGATATGAACTTCATGCTCACGTAATGCTTCAAGGCATGACTCTGGTGTTTGCTCACCAACACAAAGGAAGGTAACAAATACTTTTGCATACGCTAGATCACGTGACACTTCTACATCAGAAATCGTCACCATGCCTAGGCGTGAATCACGAACTTCGCGCTGAAGGATCAGAGCGAGCTCTTTTTGCAGCTGTTGTGACACTCGCTGCGTGCGGCTAAATTCTTTTGACATATCTTTTCTCTTATTAGAAAGAATGGGGGGATGGTCGTAACCAGCCCCCCATGGCGTATTCAACAACCAATTACAGCTTATCTTAAGAAGATCTTGCTCGTAATTTTAGTCAATTAATCAAGAGTACGTTTAATCTCTACGATTTCGAATACTTCGATCTGGTCACCAACCCGAACATCATTGTAGTTCTTAACGCCGATACCACACTCGTAGCCATTCTTAACTTCTTGAACGTCATCTTTAAAGCGACGTAGTGATTCTAGCTCACCTTCGTAGATAACAACGTTATCACGTAATACACGGATAGGGTTGCTACGCTTAATTAGACCTTCAGTAACCATACAACCAGCGATTGCACCCAGTTTCGGTGACTTAAACACGTCACGTACTTCAGCAAGACCAATGATCTCTTGCTTGAATTCTGGAGCAAGCATACCGCCCATTGCTTGTTTCACTTCATCAATTAATTGGTAAATGATTGAGTAGTAACGTAGGTCAACACTTGCCGCTTCAACCGCACGACGCGCAGAAGCGTCAGCACGAACGTTAAAGCCAAGGATGATTGCGTTTGAAGCTTCAGCTAGAACTGCGTCAGTTTCTGTAATACCACCAACACCAGAACCCACGATGTTTACTTTCACTTCGTCAGTCGATAGTTTCAGTAGTGAGTCTGCAATCGCTTCAACAGAACCTTGTACGTCAGCCTTCAGTACTACGTTCAGTTCAGCAACTTCACCAGCCGTCATGTTCGAGAACATGTTCTCTAGTTTAGATTTCTGCTGACGTGCAAGTTTCACTTCACGGAACTTACCAGCACGGTAGTTAGCAACTTCACGCGCTTTACGCTCATCACGTACTACAGTCGCTTCGTCACCTGAAGAAGGCACACCTGAAAGACCTAAGATCTCTACAGGGATAGAAGGACCCGCTTCTGTGATTTCTTTACCAAGCTCATCACGCATCGCACGAACACGGCCGTACTCTTGACCACAAAGAACGATATCGCCTTTGTTTAGTGTGCCTGACTGAACAAGTACTGTAGCAACTGGACCACGACCTTTATCTAGTCGAGATTCAACAACTACACCAGACGCCATACCTTCTTTCACAGCTTTAAGTTCAAGAACTTCAGACTGAAGAAGGATTGCTTCTAGAAGACCGTCAATGTTAGTACCCTGTTTCGCAGAGATGTGAACGAACATGTTCTCACCACCCCACTCCTCAGGAATTACGTCGTACTGAGCTAGCTCATTCTTAACGTTGTCTGGGTTTGCGTCTTCTTTATCGATCTTGTTAACCGCAACAATCAGTGGAACGCCTGCCGCTTTCGCGTGCTGAATCGCTTCAACTGTTTGTGGCATAACGCCATCGTCCGCTGCAACAACAAGAACAACGATATCCGTCGCTTGAGCACCACGAGCACGCATAGCGGTAAACGCCGCGTGTCCAGGAGTATCAAGGAAGGTGATCATGCCGTTGTCTGTTTCTACGTGGTATGCACCGATGTGCTGTGTAATACCACCAGCTTCACCAGACGCAACGTGTGTGCGACGAATGTAGTCAAGCGTAGACGTTTTACCATGGTCAACGTGACCCATGATAGTCACAACAGGTGCGCGAGGAACGGCTTCAGCGTTGTTGTCACGATCTGACAGTACCGCTTCTTCCAGCTCATTTTCTTTACGCAGAATAACTTTGTGGCCCATTTCTTCAGCAACTAGCTGAGCCGTCTCTTGGTCGATAACTTGGTTGATAGTCGCCATAGCGCCCATCTTCATCATCACCTTGATAACTTCTGTGCCTTTAACCGACATCTTGCTAGCAAGTTCAGATACAACGATTGTTTCGCCGATCACAACGTCTGCTTTAGCAACAGTAGCGGTCTTATCGAAGCCTTGCTGCATTGAAGCTGGCTTAGAAAGTCTGCCTTGCTTACGGCCTTTACCACCACGCTGGTTGCGGCTAGGACGAGGTGGCTCTTCATCTAGAGAAGATTTCTTTTTCTTCCTGCGACGAGCGCCTTCTTCTTTGCGGTCAGCAGCATCTTCTGCTTCACGTGCATACGAAGAAGTAGTCACGTGGTAGTCAGAGTTTTCAAGCTCTTTCTTCTTCTGTTCTTCTTCATTCCAACGAGCTTCATTTTCTTCAGCTAGTTTACGAGCTTCTTCAACAAGCTTTGCAGCTTCTTGTTCAGCTTTACGTTGGGCTTCTTCTTCCTGACGACGTTTTAGTTCGTCAGCTTCTTTTTTCGCTTGCGCATTCGCGTCCGCATTTTTTGCATTCATGTCTTTCTTAGCCTTATCAGCTTGTACGCGCTTTGCCTTTTCTTCTGCGTCACGTTTTGCATCCGCTTCTCGCTTCGCTTTCTCATCGGCCTCGCGTTGTGCTTTCTCTGCAGCTTCACGTTTTGCTAGCTCTTCAGCCTCACGCTTTGCTGCTTCCTCAGCCTCACGTTTTGCGTCGTCTTCGATAATGCTGCGCTTAACATAAGTTCGCTTTTTGCGTACTTCTACTTGAACATCCTTACTCTTGCCGCCACCAGCATTTACGCTAAGTGTGCTGCGAGTTTTACGCTGTAGAGTTAAACGAGTTGGCTCAGATTCACCCGTAGTGTCACCGTGCTCTTTCTTTAAGTGAGTCAAAAGTTTCTGCTTTTCTTCATCAGAAACCTGATCACTACTCGCTTTGTTCATACCAGCATCAGCAAGTTGTTCAATTAAGCGGTCCACTGGAGTTCCAATTTCTTCACTCAGTGCCTTAACAGTAATTTGTGTCATGCCGCTTTCTCCTTGCTGAAAATTATGCTTCGTCGCCGAACCAACAGATGTTACGAGCTGCCATAATTAGCTCACCCGCACGCTCTTCGGTCAGGCCTTCAATACCTTCAAGATCATCGATGCCCTGATCAGCTAGGTCTTCTAGTGTTGATACACCTTTAGCTGCCAGTTTAAATGCCATCTCACGCTCAAGACCTTCAAGGCCCAGTAGGTCTTTTGCTGGCTCAACGCCTTCGAAAGACTCTTCTTGTGCTAGCGCAAGAGTCGTTAGTGCATTCTTAGCACGATTACGTAGTTCTTCGACTAGATCTTCATCTAGACCATCAACTTCAAGTAGTTCGTTAACTGGAACGTAAGCAACTTCTTCTAGAGTTGAGAAGCCTTCTTCAACAAGCAGTTGAGCAAAGTCTTCTTCGATATCTAGGTGCTTCATGAAACTATCAATAGCAGCTTGAGACTCTTCAGCATGTTTCTTGTGAAGATCTTCTACTGTCATTACGTTAAGTTCCCAACCAGTCAGTTGAGATGCAAGACGTACGTTCTGACCGTTACGGCCGATAGCTTGTGCTAGGTTGTCCGCTTCAACTGCGATATCCATAGCATTCGCATCTTCATCTACGATGATAGAAGCAACATCTGCAGGCGCCATTGCGTTAATTACAAATTGCGCTGGGTTATCGTCCCAAAGAACGATATCGATACGCTCACCACCAAGCTCACCAGAAACGGCTTGTACACGTGCACCACGCATGCCAACACACGCACCCACTGGGTCAATACGTTTGTCGTTTGTTTTCACTGCGATTTTTGCACGAGAACCTGGATCGCGAGCTGCACCTTTAAGCTCAATGATCTCTTCCGCAATTTCAGGAACTTCAACACGGAATAGCTCAGCAAGCATTTCAGGCTTAGAGCGAGTAACAAATAGCTGGAAGCCACGCGCTTCTGGAGCCACTTTGTATAGTAGACCACGCACACGGTCACCTGGGCGTAAGTTTTCACGAGGAAGTTGGTCATCACGTAGGATTACCGCTTCCGCGTTGTTACCTAAGTCAAGAACAACCGTTTCACGGTTTACTTTCTTAACTACGCCAGTAACAAGTTCACCTTCATTGTCGATGAACTGTTCAACGATTTGTGCACGCTCTGCTTCACGTACTTTTTGTACGATAACTTGTTTAGCAGTTTGAGTCGTAATACGGTCAAATGTTACAGACTCAATATCATCTTCAACGTAATCACCTAGTTGAACTTCTGCATCATCGTACTGAGCAGCTTCTAGAGAGATTTCCTTCGTTGGATGTTCAACGTTTTCTACTACTAACCAGCGACGGAAAGTTTCGAACTCGCCCGTTTTACGGTCAATTTGAACACGAACGTCAATTTCGATTTCGTGTTTTTTCTTAGTAGAAGTTGCTAGAGCAATTTCAAGGGCTTCAAAGATACGCTCACGAGGTACCGCTTTCTCATTCGATACCGCTTCTACTACCGCTAAAATTTCTTTACTCATTTTAAATAGCCTCTAAGACTTTAATTAAAATTTAGGGATCAGGTTAGCTTTTGAGATATTGCTTAGTGCAAACTCTTCTTCATTACCATCAACAGTAACAGAGATAGTTTCACCATCCACTGAGTGGATTACACCTTTCCACTTGCGACGGTTGCCTACAGCCATCTTCAAAACGATGCTTACCTCGTGACCAATAAATTGTTCATAGTGTGCAGCTTTGAAAAGTGGTCTTTCTAAACCTGGTGAAGACACTTCAAGGTTGTAAGCCACTGTGATTGGATCTTCAACGTCCATAACCGCACTTACTTGACGGCTAACTTCCGCACAATCTTCGACAGTAATGCCGTTTTCGTGGTCGATAAAAATACGCAACGTTGAATGCTCACCTGCGCGAATAAATTCTAATCCAACTAACTCATAACCTGATGCAGCTACAGGAGCTTCAAGCATTTCAGTAAGTTGTCTTTCTAAACCAGTCATTTTAACCACTCCAGAAACAAAAAAAGGGCTCACAGCCCAATTTAAATTCCAAGCAAAGCTCTAAATTTCTCTTCAGAAATTTAGATAACAAAAAACCCCGAAAAGTCGGGGTTTTTTGTTGCTGGACCCTGATACGTTAAGCAAAATCATTGTCGCTTAACTCGCAGTATCGCTACTGCGCAAACTTGTCCAAATCCTAACAGGATTGGTTGCGGGGGCCGGATTTGAACCGACGACCTTCGGGTTATGAGCCCGACGAGCTACCAAGCTGCTCCACCCCGCGTCCGACTTGTCGAGCATTATACGCTCTCCAAGGTGTTTTACAAGTTTGTAAATCAATGGTGCCGAGAGAGGGACTCGAACCCTCACACCTAAGGCACTAGCACCTCATGCTAGCGTGTCTACCAATTTCACCATCTCGGCAGCTAATTCTATTTCTCAGCTAGAAAATAGCTTATTGAGGAATTTCACTACCTTGAGGGGCAGGAATTTCACTCGCATCGTCAGCTTGCTGGATAACTTGACCTTGTGTTGGGTCAACCCACTGAGATTCAGTTTTGTGTGTAGACATATTGCCTAGCACCAAGCTGAGGACGAAAAATACTGTTGCAAAAATTGCAGTCATTCGGGTTAGGAAATTACCTGAGCCGCTTGCGCCAAACACTGTGTTTGATGCGCCTGCACCGAATGAGGCTCCCATATCTGCGCCTTTACCTTGTTGAATCAACACTAGGCCGATTACACCAACCGCTGCCAACAGGTAAATCACAAGTAGAACTGTAAACATTATTTCCACCTATGTTCCAAATTGTTGAGCCAGCGCCGCTCGAAAACATTACTTTTCAATAGGTTTTTGAACAAGGCTAGCGACCTCCTTATCGAAGGCCGAGCAATACTAGCGAAACACGCTATTGCTGACAAGTAGATTTTTGCAAAAAATTAGCTACTGGCCGCCAAGCGGTCAAAAAAAGGACAAAACAATAATTTTTCATCCTTTTCTGCGGCGAACAAAGCTAAAGTTCTGAAAATTCTCTGCTGTATTCGATCAAACCTGTGCGCTGATTTAGCTCTCCTTCCACTAAACCTAGCACCTGAAATGCACCTTGAGGGACATCCCACTGACAACGCATATTATGCTTTTCGCTTGCTTCAAAGCCAAATTGAGCATAATAAGCAGGATCACCAAGTACCACGCAAGCTGGGTAGTCAAACTCCAGTAAAGAAGCTAATCCTTCTTTAACGAGATCAGCGGCAATTCCCTTGTTTCGGTAATCGTGACGAACAGCTAGTGGCGCTAATCCCTGCCAGTTTAGGTCTTCACCGTTTAATGTGACCGGACTAAACAGTACATAACCCACGACTTCACCTTCATCGTTGCAAGCAACAAGCGACAATGTACGGCGACCATTTTCTCTTAGTGTCATCACTAAGTTCGCTTCTGCTTCAGTGTCGAAGGCTCCTTTTAGAAGTCTATCGACCGCCAGAATATCTGCTGGTGCTTCAGTTCGAATAAGCATTTACAACCTCTTTGTGTGCTGAAGGCGATTGTAAGCCTTTTCGCACAAATTCGGCTAGCTGATTTAACAAGGTCTGAACAGCTTTCGGCAATGAATCAAGATCGACACTGTCCATCAAGTTTTTGACTTCCAAACCCAATTCCGTATCACCTTCTATGGTTAGGCGACGTTGGAAAAACAGGGTATCAGGATCTTCTTTGCGTCCGGCAATCAAAACTAAGTCATTCAGATTCCCTCCAAACAACACATCTTCCTTAACACTTTTATCACCAACGACAAGCTGTTCGTCTTGATAGCTAATCAGCCAACTCAGCTGCATATCTTTTACTTCAACTTTTAACCACTTATCTTCAAGGAATTCGAAATCCCCATCTTCAAGAGCCTCTTTAAACACCGTTTTTAGCCCTTCAAGCAAGGCTTTTTTTTGTACAGATTGAGGCAATAAGTGTACTGGAGATCGCAAAATTGATGCAGCGTTTTGAACTAGTTGAGTGCGAATCTTGTTAATCACGCGAATTATCCGTTACTTTGTGGATTGGAATTGCTCATCATAAAGTATGTTTAACTAACGATTCCTGTTATTTGTCAAAGAATCTGCGTGATGCCTGAAACTCTTTAAACTACAGGCAATGACAGTTATAGTTATTACATCATTCATATTCACAACCGATGTGAATCACAAGCTCTGTTGGAGAGTTGGAAAAACTTGATGCTATCGCAACAATTACAGCACTGGTTTAAAGAAATAACGGCTAACAGCCCGTTTTTTTTCGCTATCTTAGATAACCAGCATAATTATGCCGTGGTTAACGGGCGCTATTGTGATATCGCAGGTCTTACTCCTCCTGAACTGGTTGGTATGAGTGACAGCCAGATCATGGGGCAACAGTTTTATAATCATCTCAAGCCTTATTATAATCGCGCTTTTAAAGGCGAATCGATCGAAGCTGAAATGACGATGGGTGATCTCGACTTAGAGACCAGCCTGCATTTCAATATCTCGCCACTGAATACCGATGGTAAGATCGAGCACATCATCTTTCATGCTCTCGACACCTCTGAAAAACAGATCCTCATTCGCTCTTTGGAAGAGTCAGAAGGTAAGTTTTCGACTTTGACCTCTCTCGTTCCTGAGGGAATCATGTTAGTGGAAGACGATTGCATCATTTCAGCAAATCCTGCTGCGTTAAGATTACTTGGTTTTGAGTCGGTACAAGATCTACTCGGAGAAAACCTTTCACGGCTATTTGTCGATGAAAAAACAAAAACGGTTTTTTCTAGCTCATTAGTCAACTCGCTCGGTGAAGCACCATTAACGTGTCTGACTGGTCCTCGCTGTGGATTTGAACGCAAAGTCCAGCTGTTGGCTGACGCGACAATGATTCTCGGTAGTGATTCTCAACTGGTTTTGATCCAAGATGCAGATTCGACACCTAAGAAGCTCTCTCCAACACAGCATGAAGATGCGCATGTTGACTCACTCACTGGCTTGTATAACCGTTTCGGATTCACCAAACGTTTAGAGCAACTGATCCACAACGATACACCGTTGATCATGCTCTATCTTGATATCGATAACTTCAAAAATATCAACGACTCACTTGGCCACCACATTGGGGACAAAGTGATCAAGGAAGTCTCTTCTCGTCTTAAGCGCCTTTTACCTCCACATGCGGTTTTAGGGCATTTAGGAGGAGATGAGTTCGGCATCATACTGCCTGAACCTGATAATAATCGCATGGCAGAAATGCTGTCAGAACGCATTATCTCTCTCGTGAATCAACCGTTTGATCTACACCACTTCAGCAAGCGACTTGCGTGCTCTATTGGTAGTGTTGCCTACCCTGGCGATGGCAACGATGCTCGTATCTTGCTACAAAACGCTGACACAGCAATGTATGAGGCCAAGGATCGTGGTCGTAACCGACTGATCAAATTTAATGATCAGATGAACAAAGAAGCTCGTATGCGCTTATGGCTGGAAATCGAATTACAGAAAGCGCTGCAACAAAATGGACTTGAGGTGTGGTATCAACCTAAAGTCAATGCGCGAGACTTCAGTATCAATGGCGCAGAAGCACTGATTCGTTGGAAACATCCCGTAGAAGGCTATATTAGCCCTGGTGCATTTATTCCTGTTGCGGAACGAGCTGGCTTGATCGAGCATTTAGGCCGAGTGGTCATGCGCGAGGTCTTTGCCACAGTCAAACGCTGGAAGCTGCAAGGTATTTTACCGGGTCGAGTGGCGATCAACCTCTCCCCTGAACAATTTGGCAACCCTAAGTTAATCGACTACATGGAGAAGTTGCTGCGCACAACAGAATTAGATCCAAGCTGTATTACTTTTGAGCTGACAGAAAGTGCGGTGATGAGTGATAGTGAGCACACTCTTCAAATGTTGAATGCGATTAAGCGACTAGGTTTTGCTCTATCAATCGATGACTTCGGAACGGGCTATTCATCGCTCTCCTACTTAGCGAGATTTCCAATCGATGAACTCAAAATTGACCGAGCATTTATCTCTGATATTGATACGCTGCCTAAACAAATCACAGTCATAGAAAATATCATCAATCTAGGCAAATCACTCAATTTGACTGTCGTCGCCGAAGGTGTAGAGACACAGCAACAAGCGACTCTGCTGTCTAATCTAAACTGTAACTCAATTCAAGGCTTCCACTTCCATCGCCCTCAGCCAAGACAAGAGGTTGAAGAGCTATTTGCACAAAATCGTCGCCACAAAAACTAACCCTAAGTAATTATTTCACTTAGAAACTCACTCAAACCTGCCTTATATCAAATTTGCCATTCATAATTCTTCATAAAATGCTCAACAATTTTATGAGACAGTCTGGTAAGAGCAATGGAACTCCTATGCCCTGCAGGTAACTTGCCTGCACTAAAAACTGCAATTGATTGTGGCGCTGATGCGGTTTACATCGGTTTTAAAGATGATACCAATGCCCGTCACTTTGCGGGTTTAAACTTTACAGGTAAGAAACTGGAAAAAGCCGCTCAGTACGTTCATGACCATAAGAAGAAGATTCATGTCGCTCTCAACACTTTCGCTCATCCAGACGGATTTAGCCGTTGGACCGATGCGGTCGACCGTGCAGCGGATAATGGCGTAGATGCTCTGATTGTGGCAGATATCGCGGTACTTGATTACGCATCGCAAAAGTATCCTGACTTAGAACTTCACTTATCAGTACAGGCCTCGGCAACAAACGTCGCGGCTATCGATTTCTACAAGAACAACTTTAACGTCAAGCGCGTTGTTCTGCCTCGTGTTCTTTCGATTCATCAGGTGAAACAGCTATCACGTAATATCACCAGCGATGTCGAACTTGAAGTGTTTGCGTTTGGCAGCCTATGCATCATGTCTGAAGGACGCTGCTATCTCTCCTCATACATGACTGGAGAATCACCAAACACAGTGGGGGCATGCTCGCCTGCCAAATATGTTCGTTGGCAAGAAACCGAGAAAGGGCTTGAGTCTCGCCTCAACAACATTCTTATTGACCGTTACAGCGAAGGTGAAAATGCAGGTTATCCGACCTTATGTAAAGGCCGTTTCACCGCCGTTCTAGAAGAGCAAACCAAGGCTTATCATGCTTTGGAAGAGCCAACCAGTTTGAACACCCTCTCTATGCTCCCTGAGCTGTTTGCCGCGAACGTAGCCTCGGTAAAAATCGAAGGACGCCAACGCAGCCCTGCCTACGTGGAGCAGGTAACACGTACTTGGCGAGCCGCTATTGATCGCTATCTCGCAAACCCTGAAGGCTACCAAGTCGAAGCGGCTTGGGATGCGACTCTAGCAAACGTGTCAGAAGGTAAGCAAACAACACTCGGTGCATACCACCGCAAGTGGCAGTAGAGGTCAATATGGAAAAAAACATGAAATACGCGCTTGGCCCACTACTCTATTTCTGGCCAAAGCAGGATGTCGAAGCTTTTTATAATCAGGCTAAAAGCAGTTCAGCAGATATCATTTATTTGGGTGAAAGTGTTTGCTCTAAACGACGTGAAATGAAACCAAGTCATTGGTTTGATATTGCCAAAGAGCTTAATTCTGCTGGCAAACAAGTTGTCCTTTCGACCATGGCTCTTCTCGAAGCGCCGAGCGAAGTCAACATCATGAAGAAGTATATCGATAATGGTGACTTCGCGATTGAAGCCAATGACGTTTCTGCAATCCAGCTAGCCTCTGAGCGTAAGGTACCGTTTGTGGTTGGCCCTGCGGTCAATACTTACAATGCCCACACACTGAACCTATTTCTTAAACAGGGCATGATCCGTTGGTGCATGCCTGTCGAGCTGTCTCGTGAGTGGCTGAGCAAAGTATTAACCCAATGTGATGAGATTGGTATTAAGGATAAGTTCGAGGTCGAAGTCTTCAGTCATGGCTACCTACCTTTGGCTTACTCAGCTCGATGCTTTACCGCAAGAGCAGAGAATCGTGCCAAAGACGATTGTGAGACCTGCTGTATTAAATACCCAACAGGCATTCAAGTAAGCAGCCAAGAAGGCCAGCAAGTGTTCAACCTGAACGGCATCCAGACTCAATCAGGCTATTGCTATAACCTGATCAACGATCTGCCAAGTATGCAAGGATTGGTCGATGTCGTACGCCTGAGTCCACTTGGCCTCGATACCTTCTCGCAAGTTGAAAAATTCCGCGCGAACGAGAGTGGTCATAGCCCAGATCAAATCGATAACCGTCAGTGCAACGGTTACTGGCATCAACTGGCCGGTCTCGAAGTGAAGAACGTCTAGTTAAATTTATGACACATGTTAAAGGGCTCAAATGAGCCCTTTTCTCTATGCGGTGACCTGTTCGGTCGATGTCACTGTTATGCGCTTGATATCTTTCCACAGCATCGTCATCACCACCAAGCTGAGTGCAATGTTGGACAATGGGTACGCAATCCAGATACCCGGCACACCAAACAACTTAGGCATCAGATACAAGAAAGGCAACTGCACCAACATATTGCCAACAGTGACAAACAGCGCTTTACTCCCCTTGTTGATCGCTTGGTAGTAAGCACCAGCAACCACTAAGAAGCCGTCGAGTGCCATAGAAAACATGTGCAGACGAATTCCCATCACCGTATGTTCCATCAACTGTGCGTCATCCTTATTAAAGACAGAGACAAATTGAGTTGGGAATAGATTGAGTAATACCACAAATACACTACCCACTATCACCGCTGAATACATCGCAACTTTTAGAAGTTTGCGGATGTTTTGTTGGTTTCTCGCCCCATGATTGTAGCTGACCAAAGGCTGCATACCATTTGCAATACCTTCTGCTGTGAGATAGTAGACGGTGACGATATAACCTAGTATGGCGTAAGCGCCAATCATCAACTGATCGCCATATTGAGCAAATAGTGCGTTGTGCAGTGCAACCATCATAGAACCATAGGCATACATAAAGAAACTGGATGCGCCAATCGCAAAGATGTTGGGGATGATAGCCAGCTTTAAACGCAAATCAGCCCACTTCAAACGCAATCTCGCATGAGATGAAAAAAAGTAAGCTAAACCCGATACGGTGACCACACCTTGTGCAATAGCGGTAGCTATCGCGGCACCGGTTAACTCCCAGCCCAACACAGCAATTAAGAGGTAATCTAAGGCGATGTTAACGAATGCACCAATGACCATAAGCATGGTCGCAATATTTGGGCTTTCATCATTACGCAGCAAAAAAGGCATCGCAATCGAGCCCAAAGTAAAAATACAGGCCCCAATCAAGATATGTAAGTATTGTAACCCCAGCTCAAATACTCGGCCTTCAGCTCCCTGCCAACGAAGAAAATCATCTGCGAACAGATAAAGAACAACCGAGACCAAAGGCACCAAAGCGATAAGTAGCAGTAATCCCGTCGCGAGGATCTGTTTTGCACCTTGGTTGTCTTTTTTTCCTTGTTGTATTGAAACGAGTGCTCCGGTTCCGACACCAACCAGCATACCTAGCCCAAGAATCGAACCAATCATAGGCCAAGCGACGTTAATGCCCGCTAAGCCATCAGCACCAACATAGCGACCAATGAAGACGCCATCAACGACTTGATATAGACCGTTGACCAGCATTGCTGCCACGGTAGGTATCGTGTATTTCCAAAACTGTTTATAAATGGATGTTTGCATTTTCTCACCACTAGTTAGCATAGCTAACTAAATAGATAATTTTTTCTGACTTCGAGTTAATTATTTAAGTGCTTTTTCTAACAAGCTGATCAAATGGCTGTTTTCAACCTCAGTCAGTTTGTTGCCAATAGACTCCGCGATCCTGCGGTAAACCACTTGTTCAAGCGAAAGGTCTTTAATGACCTGCTCCGTTAGAATCACTCGCTTAGCGCGTCCATCTTCATTACATGAGATCCGTGAAACTAAGCCTTTATTCTGCAATCGTGCCACCATATTCGAGGCGGAAGGCTTACTCACTTTCATCTCTTGAGCTAAATCGGTGATACGAATCCCCTGAGCGTGTTCTTGTATCACTCGAAGATAATCGTATTCATTAAAACTCAAGTTTGATAACGCATCTTCTTTGGCATGAACTCGCCACGCTTTGGAACAGAATCGTTCCAGTTCCATTAAGCTATTTTCTAGAGTCATTGTCTGCACATTTAGTTAGCAAGGCTAACTATTTTAGTCTTCATTTTTCCATCTGGCAATAAAAAGCCGCTGCAAAGCAGCGGCTATCCGAACTCACATCATCAATGTTTATTCTATCTCAAGCGCTTTGGCTTTATTCTTGGCAAGATGTTCAGCTTTAACTTGATTGTAGATTCGGCTAAGTTCCAAGAACGAATAACGATGTTCTACATACTCAAAGACGTTGAACGAAATCGCCAGTTTGTATAACGATATGGCGCTCGCAAAGTCACCTTCAGCTTGATAGCGCTTACCCAAGTAGAAGTAAGCCTCTGTTAGACGCTGAGCCAAAACAGTATTGTCTCGGGTTCCGGCTAAAATGGCTTTAAAGGCCTGGTCTTCAGACACTTCTCCAAGCGTAATGGCAACCAGTACCCAACCCCATTGCTCATCACGAGTCTGATAGACTTTGAGTAGCTCTTCACGAGCTACATCCGGTTGCTTTTCCTGCTTAATGATATAGCGCCACAAAGCACGAAATGGATCGCCAGGGTCCTCATCATAATGCTTTTGCATATCTTCTAAAGCAAGGTCAATCCGATCACCATAGTAAAGCGCAATGGCACGGTTGCGTGCGGCATAAGAATTATCCGGAGCTAACTCTAAGGTAGAATCAAAAGCATCGTACGCAGCATCAAACTCGCCCACCTGGGTAAAATAAACGCCAAGTAAATTAAACAGATCTGGCTGGGCAGGATTAAAAGCAAGTGACTGATTGTAATCTAAACGAGCGAGATCTCTCAGACCAACACTACCATAGTAGTTACCGCGTTCATAAAGCATTTTGGCTCGAACATCATTCGAAAGATCGGGTCTTTGTAAGAGTTGAGATAAACGCGCAATCTGAACTTCTTGCTGCACACTGGCTTGCAAAGGAACCGCCATTGGTGGATATAGCCACTGAGCGTTGTTGCTTGAGGTCGATGCACAGCCTGCCGTAGCTATAGCGAGACTAAGCGTAGCGGTTTGAAACCATTTCACAGATCGATACTCCTGTTACTGAGTTTGCACTCAGAGTAATCCGCAATAAAAAAGGGAGCGTAATGCTCCCTTTATAACATGCTTTTAGCGTAATAAGCTAATTAGCCTATCAAGCTCGCATTATGCGTCTGTAGCAGGTTTTTCTTCAGCAACGACTTCCTCAGTCTGTTCTACCGCTTCTTTCATGCTTAGACGAACGCGGCCCTGACGGTCGATTTCAAGAACTTTAACTTGAACTTCTTGACCTTCAGCAAGGTAGTCAGACACTTTTTCTACACGCTTGTCTGCGATTTGAGAAATGTGTACAAGACCATCTTTACCAGGAAGAATCGTAACGAACGCACCAAAGTCAGCTAGACGTGCAACTTTACCTGTATAGATACGGCCTACTTCAACTTCAGCAGTGATCTCTTCGATACGGCGAATCGCTTCTTTTGCTGCTGCGCCTTCAGTTGCAGCAATCTTGATTGTACCGTCATCTTCGATTTCGATAGTTGTACCCGTCTCTTCAGTTAGAGCACGGATAACTGCACCACCTTTACCGATAACGTCTTTGATCTTCTCTGCGCTGATCTTCATTGTGTGAATACGCGGAGCGAACTCAGAGATATCTTCACGAGCACCAGAAATCGCTTCATCCATTACAGATAGGATGTGCTTACGTGCACCTTGCGCTTGGTTAAGAGCAATTTGCATGATCTCTTTAGTGATACCTTCGATCTTGATATCCATCTGAAGTGCAGTGATACCTTCGTTAGTACCTGCTACTTTAAAGTCCATGTCACCTAGGTGGTCTTCGTCACCAAGGATGTCAGAAAGAACAACGAAATCATCGCCTTCTTTCACTAGACCCATCGCGATACCCGCAACAGAGGCTTTGATTGGTACACCAGCATCCATAAGAGCTAGAGACGTACCACATACAGAAGCCATTGAAGATGAACCGTTAGATTCAGTGATTTCCGATACAACACGTACTGTGTATGGGAACTCATCGATAGATGGCATTACAGCTGCAATACCACGCTTAGCCAGTTTACCGTGACCAATCTCACGACGCTTAGGAGAACCTACAAAACCCGTTTCGCCAACACAGTATGGAGGGAAGTTGTAGTGTAGTAGGAAGTGATCTTTACGCTCACCAGTTAACTCATCGATGATTTGAGCATCGCGCTGAGTACCTAGAGTCGCAGTTACTAGTGCCTGAGTCTCACCACGAGTGAATAGTGAAGAACCGTGAGTACGTGGAAGAACGCCAGTACGAACGTCTAAAGCACGAACCATGTCTTTCTCACGACCGTCGATACGTGGGTTACCAGCAATGATGCTGCGACGTACAACTGTCTTCTCTAGATCGTGGAAGATAGTGTGGATTTCTTTGGTGTTTGCTTCTGGATCTTCAGCAAGTAGCACTTCATTAACTTCTGCCGCGATCTCGTGGATACGACCGTAACGAGCCATCTTCTCAGTGATTTGGTACGCTTCAACAAGCTTAGCTTCTGCAAGTTCTGCAATCTTAGCTACAAGTGTTGTGTTCTCTTCTGGAGCAACCCAATCCCAAACTGGAGTAGCAACTTCTGATGCGAACTCGTTGATTGCGTTGATAACAGCTTGCTGTTGATCGTGGCCGTAAACAACTGCTGCAAGCATCTCTTCTTCAGTTAGGTTGTCAGCTTCTGATTCAACCATTAGAACTGCAGATTCCGTACCCGCAACAACAAGGTCAAGCTTAGATGTTTCTAGCTCAGTGTTGCTTGGGTTTAGTACTAGTTGACCGTCAATGTGACCAACACGTGCAGCACCAATAGGACCGTTGAATGGGATACCAGAGATAGCTAGCGCTGCTGAAGTACCAATCATAGTTACGATATCAGGTTGAACGTCTGGGTTTACAGACATAACCGTAGCGATTACTTGAACTTCGTTTTTAAACGCATCTGGGAATAGAGGGCGAATTGGACGGTCGATTAGACGAGCAGTCAGAGTTTCACCTTCAGATGGGCGACCTTCACGCTTGAAGAAACCACCAGGGATTTTACCTGCAGCGTAAGTACGCTCTTGGTAGTTAACTGTTAGAGGGAAGAAGTCTTGACCTTCAACTGCCTCTTTTTTACCAACAACAGAAACAAATACTGCTGTATCATCCATAGTTACCATAACGGCAGCTGTAGCTTGACGAGCGATAACGCCAGTTTCTAGAGTAACTGTGTGGTTACCGTACTGGAACGTTTTAACAACTGGTTTTTCGAACATTGTTATTCCTTTCTCTAAGCACGTGCTTAGATTGAGTTAATTAAATTACTCAAGGCATTACGAATCGCGACTAGTAAAAGAATACTGCGGGGCAATAGCCTTTTAATAGTCGCGACCTTTTGGCCGACATCGGTGACTGTAATGCAAAAAGTATTGTGGAGATAAAACCACTAAGGTGGTTATAGCCGGACGTAGTATAAACTACTTAGCAGAGGTTTTGCACAATTTAGGCCACAAAAAAGGGGCGTATAGCCCCTTTTTCGACAAACTGTTCTATGCAGCCGCTGATTAGCGACGTAGGCCTAGACGCTTGATTAGATCTTGGTAACGAGAAAGGTTTTTGCCTTTCAAGTAGTCAAGAAGCTTACGACGGCGAGAAACCATACGTAGAAGACCACGACGGCTGTGGTGATCGCCTTTGTGCGCTTTGAAGTGACCTTGTAGGTGGTTGATAGAAGCTGTAAGTAGAGCTACTTGAACTTCTGGTGAACCTGTATCGCCTTCAGTTTGAGCGTATTCTGCAACGATTGCTGCTTTAGTTTCTGCATTCAGAGACATAATTCTCTCCTAATAAGAGTAAGTTTAAATTTGTAGCAGCCAATCTCTGATTCAGCCGCTACGCGAAGCGCGGATTATATGAGATGTATATGGGTTAAGCAATAGGTAATTGATCGAGAACATGATGTCTTATTAAGGAGTAGTTCTGTCAACACCTTTAACACTATAGGTTTTATCAACTTACTGCCCGCCCCCACCTCCAACAGGGCAAAGCCCGTCCTAAATTCTCGAAGGACGAAGTCCGGTCTCGATTCTCGGAGCGAAGCGTTCTCGCCCTCTCTAAACTCTCGAAGGGCGAAGCCCGTTCCCATCTAGCCCTTTTCTGTTACACTTAGCTCCATTCAATTAGACCCATGTCAATTAACAGGATTCATTATGAAAATCGGCATCATCGGTGCAATGGAACAAGAAGTTTCGATCCTTAAACAAGCAATTGAAAACCGCCAAGAAGTAAACAAAGCAGGTTGCACTTACTTCTCTGGGCAGATCAATGGTGTAGATGTCGTTTTACTTCAATCCGGCATTGGCAAAGTGTCAGCAGCGGTTGGCACCACAATTTTACTGGACGAGTACCAACCTGACGTGATCATTAACACTGGCTCTGCGGGTGGTTTTGATTCTAGCCTCAACGTTGGTGATGTTGTGATTTCAACTGAAGTTCGCCACCACGATGCCGATGTGACGGCATTTGGCTACGAAATGGGGCAAATGGCACAACAACCAGCGGCATTCATTGCAGATGAAAAATTGATGGATGTAGCAGAGAAAGCGCTGTCACAAATGGAAGATAAGCACGCAGTTCGCGGCCTAATATGTACTGGTGACGCTTTTGTATGTAGTGCGGAACGTCAGGCATTTATCCGCAAACACTTCCCATCGGTTGTCGCGGTAGAAATGGAAGCCGCAGCGATCGCTCAAACTTGTCACCAGTTCAAAGTTCCTTTCGTTGTAGTGCGCGCAATCTCTGATGTGGCTGACAAAGAAGCAGGTATGAGCTTTGATGAGTTTCTTCCGCTAGCCGCTCAAAGCTCATCTGAAATGGTTATCAAGATGGTTGAACTTCTAAAGTAACTTAAAGAGACATCATGGAAGATCTGTTTCAGCAACTCTACTCAAATGGCGCGCTCCTCGTGTTGTGGGGCGCTTTATTATGCCATCTGATATTGCCCTTTCCCCGCGAAGCTCATCCAGCCATTTTGTGGCATAAATTCGCCGAGCAATTAGCCGATAAAGTCAACGTAAACAACAGCTACCAGCAAAGTATCATTTCAGGCAGCTTAGCTTGGCTACTAATGATTCTGCCTATGCTAGCCGTTGTAATCGCGTTAAAGCCATTGGTTTGGCAGCCGCAACTTTTTGAGCTGGCCTTTCTCCTTCTTGCCATTGATTGGCGCAATACAGATAAATTTACCGCTCAATTCGTTGCCGCTCTCGCCCGCGAGGACAAAGAGCAAGCAAAGATGCTAATTAAGCCGCTGATAAATCGCTCCACCGATCCTTTATCGCTACTCGGACTTGGCAAAGCCGGCTCTGAAACCTTGATTATGTCTTACGGGCGTAATGTCGTTGGAGTACTGTTTTGGTATGCCATTGCTGGCGGTATTGGGGCTTTTGGCTATCGAATGTCGGTAGAACTGGCTCGTGCTTGGTCCCCTTCAAGACAAAAGTTCTCGCCGTTTGGATTGACTGCTGTGCGTGCTGTCGCCGTCCTCGATTTTATCCCTTTGCGCCTGTTTGCGCTCATGATCGCCGTCGGTCACCGAGCAAAAGCCTCTGTCCAACTCATTCAACAGCAAGCAAGTTCTTGGCCTCTTCCTGGACCGGCTTGGCTGATCGTCGCTGTGGGCGGTAAGTTGGAGCTATCTTTGGGTGGCCCTGCCATCTACGACGGTAAAAAATCCGTACGCGCTAAGCTCGGCGGTCGTATTGCACCATCTGCCATACATGTGGCTCAAGTTCAGAAGATGTTGGCTTGGCGCATGTTCATTTGGATCATTATTCAAAGCCTGCTTATGGGCCTATTCTATCAAGGTATTTAGATGCGCCTTATCGTTGCCAGTTTGGCTGCACTGGTTATTCCCAGCCTTTTCGCAGCCCCCGTAGAGCGAATCATTAGTTTAGCGCCACATGCGACAGAGATTGCTTTCGCTGCGGGACTGGGTGACAAGCTTGTTGCGGTCAGTGAGCGTAGCGACTATCCAGAACAGGCAAAAACGCTGGAAAAAGTGTCCAATTATCAGGGCATAAAAATCGAGCGAATCATTGCACTTCAACCAGACCTAGTCATCGCTTGGCCCGCAGGTAACCCAAACGGTGAGCTGGAGAAGCTAAAGCAGTTTGGCATCAATATTTATTACTCACAAACCTCGTCTCTTAGCGATATCGCTAATAATCTCGAACAGTTAAGTGAATACTCAGACGATCCCAATATAGGCAAACGAGCCGCAGCCGACTTTAGACAACAATTAGAAAAGCTTAAAAACGAGTACCACACAGAAACACCTGTTCGCTACTTCTATCAATTAAGCGCCCAACCCATCATCACCCTCGCCCAAGAGAAATGGCCAAGTGAAGTATTTACATTCTGCGGGGGCGTCAACGTCTTCGCCGACAGTGTCGCGCCTTATCCTCAAGTTGGGCTGGAACAAGTTATCATCAGTAACCCAGATGTCATCTTCTCTTCTGAACATGCTATTGCCGATGGCAATATGTGGCACAAATGGGCACACCAACTTGATGCTGTTCAAAATAAACATGTCTGGTCTTTAAACTCAGACTGGCTAAACCGACCGACGCCGAGAACACTCTTAGCGGTCAAACAAGTTTGCGAGTATTTTGATAACGTTAGGCGAAAACACTAACGGTCAATGGTGATATCTCGTACAATCCAGTCTCACTTTTATTCGCAACTTTTTAGTAAGAGATTTTAGTAACATGGACTCCATGCTGCTTTATTTGATCGACTTGTTCGGTACAGCTATTTTTGCTATTTCAGGCGTTCTACTTGCAGGCCGCTTAAAGATGGATCCATTTGGTGTCACCGTTTTGGGCAGTGTCACTGCTATCGGTGGCGGTACGATTCGTGATATGGCTCTTGGAGCAACCCCGGTATTCTGGATCACTGACACCAACTACTTATGGACTATCCTAATTACCTGTTTGATCACTATGCTCATCGTTCGACGACCTAAACGCCTAGCGTGGTGGGTTTTACCAGTGTGTGATGCGATTGGATTAGCCGTCTTTGTCGGTATTGGTGTAGACAAAGCGATGCATTATCAAGATTCAGCGTTGGTCGCTATCATCATGGGTGTAATAACGGGTTGTGGCGGCGGCATCATTCGCGATGTATTAGCGCGTGAAGTCCCAATGGTACTACGAAGTGAAGTCTATGCGACTGCGTGTTTGATTGGTGGGGTATTCCATACCACAGCCTTAGCGATTGACTATGATAACGATACAGCTTTCCTCGCAGGTGTAGCTTCTACACTGATTATTCGCTTAGGCGCTATTCGCTGGCACCTTTCGTTACCGACATTTGCTTTGAACAAATAAGAGAAACGAGAAGCGAGAAGCGAGAAGCGAGAAGCGAGAAGCGAGAAGCGAGAAGCGAGAAGCGAGAAGCGAGAAGCGAGAAGCGAGAAGCGAGACCTCTCGAAGGGCGCAGCCCGTTCTAAATTCTCGCAGGACGAAGTCCATCCTCGAAGCGAAGCGCTCTATAAAACAAAGGCCGCCTGAGCGACCTTTGCTAACTTATTTCTGCACTCGACGCAGGACTTCTTTCAATGCATCGAAATCATTGGCGAGGTCTTCAGACAGCAAATCCATCACTGCATGTTTTGCTAGCGGGCCTGGCAGGTCAATATCTGTACCTAAAATATCGTCAACCACTTCCTTGAACTTCGCTGGATGTGCTGTACATAGGAATAACCCTGTCTCACCTTCTTGAAGCTGCTCTTGCAGCACTCGATAGGCGATCGCACCGTGCGGTTCACACAGATAACCTTGTTGGTACAGCTCTTTTACTGATGCCGCGCTTTGCTCATCACTCACCGCACCTTTACCTAACGTCTCTAAGCCCCAATCTTTCACTTGGCATAGCTCTTCGATACGCGGCCAGTTGTTTGGCTGACTCACATCCATCGCGTTTGAAGTGGTTGCAACCGTTGGTTTAGGATCCCACTTACCCGTTTCTAAGTAACGTGGCACGGTATCGTTCGCGTTAGTCGCAGCAATGAAACGCTTAATCGGCAAACCTAGAGCTTTTGCTAACAAACCGGCTGTCAGGTTACCAAAGTTACCACTTGGTACCGATACCACGAGGTTTTCACGCTGCTCTTTGCTTAGTTGAGAAGCGGCCTCAAAGTAGTAGCAGATCTGAGCCATTAGGCGGCTAATGTTAATTGAGTTAGCGGAATTTAAGCCAATCTCTTCACGCAGAGCGGCGTCATCGAAAGCTTGCTTAACGAGCGCTTGGCAAGCATCAAAATCACCATCGATAGCAACCGTGTGGATATTGTTGCCAAGCGTACAGAATAGCTTTTCTTGCAGAGGGCTGATTTTGCCTTTCGGGTAAAGGATAACAACGTTGATATCTTCCATCCCATAAAAAGCGTGTGCCACTGCCGCACCAGTATCGCCAGACGTTGCTGTCAGAATCGTGATTTTACCACCATTAGAAACAGCAGCTAACGACTGAGCCATAAAACGGCCGCCGAAATCTTTAAACGCTAGAGTTGGACCGTGAAACAGTTCAAGGGCATAAACACCCTCTTTTACTTGCTTGATTGGTGCAGGAAATTGGAACGCTGCATCAACCATTGAATTTACTTTTTCTTCTGCTAACTCATCACCAATAAGTGCTGAGAGAATCTTAGTACTACGTGAAACAAAGTCTTCAGCTAAAAGCGCATCTACATCGTCAAACTTAGGCAGTTCTGATGGAAAAAAAAGGCCTTGGTTACGACCTAACCCTTGGCGCACGGCTTGGCCAAAGGATACTTGTTCGTCATTTTCTTTTATGTTGTACAGCTTCATAGCTCACTTCCTGTTACGTTCGAACCTTGCTTGTTGAGACGACAAACATGGACGAATCCTTCTTCATTTTGTACGTAGTTTTGTTCAAGCCAGCGTGCCACACGCTCAGCGACATCTTTATCTTTACAAATACTAAATAGCGTTGGACCACTACCCGAAATACCCGTCGCCAAAGCACCGGCTGCTACAGCGTATTTACGCGCTTCAGCAAAACCAGGTAACAGTTTCTCACGATACGGTTCAGCGATCACGTCTTTGATCATTTTCGCTGCCAGTTCAGGCTGATTAGAGTGGCAAGCATGTATAAAGCCTGCGAGATGACGACCGTGGGCGATAATGTCCTGACGGCGATATTGTGATGGCAGAATTGCACGCGCTTCGGCAGTCGAGACCTTGATTCCCGGATAAGCCATTACCCAATACCAATTGTCAAAACATGGCACTTCTTGACTGATAATGCCTAACTCTTCCAACATCAACTGTACGCCGCCAAGGTAACATGGTGCGACATTATCGTAGTGAACACCACCAGATATCTGTCCTTCCATTTCCCCCATTAATGCAAGCAACTCAGTTTCGTTGAGAGGTTCCCCATGGAAACGGTTGAGCGCATCCAAAGCAGCCACAATGGAACAAGCACTTGAACCTAATCCTGAGCCAATAGGCATATTCTTTTCTAGAGTCATCTCTAGGGGCAAAAGATCTTGACCTTTCTTGTCTAGCTCGCGAGTAAATACACGCCAGCAGTCATAAACAATATTCTCTTTCGGGTTTTCAGGTAGTTTTGAGACAAAGCTACCTGCTGTTTTTAGGCTAAACGGCTCATCGCCTGATTTAACCATAACTCGGTCACCCAGTAGCGTGCCATCAATGGGGGACACGGCCGCCCCCAAAACATCGAAACCAACGCTCACATTACCGATTGACGCAGGAGCATAAACAACGACATCCATACCTCGACTCATTTCTTTATACTCCTAATTTCCAACCTAATGTACGCATCACATCAGCAAACACACCTGCCGCTGTCACTTCAGTACCCGCACCGTAACCTCGTAATACTAATGGAATTGGCTGGTAGTAACGGCTGTAAAACGCCAACGCATTTTCACCATCTTTAATCTTAAACATTGGGTCGTTTTCATTGACCGCCGCAATGCTTACTCGACATTCACCATCCGAGATTTCACCCACGTAGCGTAGCACTTTTCCTTCTTCGGCTGCTTGCGCAGAAAGTTGTTGGAAATAAGCGTCTGCTTGAGGTAATCGCTGCATAAACTCTTCTATAGTGCCTGAGTCATCAAAGCCTGGTGGCAGAGCTTGATCAACAATGACATCTTCCAGTTCTAAGTTCATACCGGCTTCACGAGCAAGAATCAGTAGTTTACGTGCTACGTCCATACCCGACAGGTCATCACGTGGATCTGGCTCTGTAAAACCACTCTCTTTAGCAATATTCGTCGCTTGGCTAAGTGTCATACCTTCATCCAACTTACCGAATATAAATGATAGTGAACCAGACAAGATGCCACTGAAACGTTCCAGTTCGTCACCCGCTGAGATAAGATTCTGTAGGTTTTCAATAACAGGTAGACCCGCACCAACGGTTGTTTCGTACATCAATTTGCGGCGTGAGCTACGCGCAACATCACGCAATTGATGGTAGTAAGACATACTCGCGGTGTTCGCTTTTTTGTTCGGCGTAACCACGTGGAAACCAGCAGCTAAGAAGTCAGCATATTGATTCGCGATTAATTCACTAGAAGTACAGTCAACCAATACTGGGTTGATAATGTGGTTGCGTTGCACCAGCGAGATTAAGCGTGCCAGACTGAACTCTTCTGACGCATCTTTCATACGATCACGCCAGTGTTCAAGTGGAAGCCCTTCGCTATCCAACAGAAGTCCTTTACTGTTTGCCAAACCACAAACTCGTAAGATGATGCCTTTTTCAGCCAGTTTCGCTTGCTGACGATCAATCTGATCCACCAGTTCGCCACCCACACCACCAACACCAACCACAAACACATCGAGGAAGTGTTTTGAATTGAATAGGTTTTCATGACAGGCTTTGATGGCTTCTGAAATCTTATCTTCTGGGATCACTGCTGAGATAGCACGCTCAGATGAGCCTTGAGCAATCGCAACAATATTAACGTTAACTTCGGCTAACGAAGAGAAGAATTGAGACGCAACACCACGAGAAGTGCGCATTCCATCACCCACTAACGTTACGATCGCAACATCATTAAGGAACTCAACAGGCTCCAACAGACCATCTTTCAGTTCAAGCTCAAAAGCATCACCAAGCGCTTGCTCTGCGATTGCCTGATCTTGAGCTTCTATACAGAAACTGATGCTGTACTCTGAAGAAGACTGAGTAATCAAAACGATCGATACTCCCGCTGAGGACATCGCACCAAATACGCGGCTAGCCATGCCAACCATGCCTTTCATACCAGGGCCAGACACGTTAACCATAGTCAGGTCGCTGAGTGTGGTAATACCCTTGATCGCTAGGTTATCTTCACCCGTGTCTTGGCCAATGAGCGTCCCCGCACCTTGTGGGTTAAAACTGTTTTTGATCAGACAAGGAATATGGAATTGGGCAATCGGCGCGATGGTCTTAGGATGCAGTACAGACGCACCAAAATACGAAAGCTCCATCGCCTCTTGGTAGCTGAGAGATTTTAATAAACGCGCATCCGCTACTAAGCGAGGGTCACAGTTATAAACGCCATCAACATCAGTCCAGATTTCACAACAATCGGCACGAAGACACGCGGCCAAAACGGCTGCTGAGTAGTCCGAACCATTACGTCCTAGCGTCACTAACTCGCCTTCATCATTACCAGCAGTAAAGCCAGGCATGATGTTTACATGGCCTTGTGGAAGAGGATTCTGACGGAAGTTTTGAGTAGAGATTTCAACATCAACCATCGCTTCAAGATGATCACCACGAGCAAATAAGTATTGCACTGGGTCGATCAGACTGGCTGGTTGGCCTTTCGCCTCTAATACCGCTTTCATAAGCTGAATAGAAACTCGTTCACCTTTACTAATGATACGTGCGTTGACGTTGTCAGGGCACATACCCAGCAAGTTTATGCCATGAACGAATTGGCGCAGCTGAGATAGCGATGTTTTAACTTGATTGTCGTAAGCACTGCCATTGATGTTCGGCAGCACTTGCTTGATGTCTTGGTAAAGGTCGCGGAAAGAATCCTCAAGCTCGGCGATTTGCAATTCTGCTTCGCCATTTTTTAGCGCCCCTTCAATGACAGAAACTAATTTATTGGTCGTCTTGCCTGGTGCTGAAAGCACGACTGCGACTTCTTCTTGTTGAGCATTATTAGCAATGATATCTGCCGCTCGTAAAAAACGATCAGCATCGGCTAATGATGATCCTCCAAACTTTAAAACTCGCATCCCTTCCTCCAAATGTCTTAAATTGACATAAAAAAAGGCCTGTATCTTGTGGGATACAGGCCTTATTTATGATTTTCTTTCGCTTAGCAGCCTGCCCCAACAATAGCGATGTCGGTAATAATAATGGTAGTGGTCATTACTAGGCTTTGGTGCTGCATAAAATTAGTTTTCTATAACAATGTGTGTTTGCTTACCCATACGTTTAACCTATTTTTCATCTTCACGTCAATGAAAAGTTACTATTTTTTGTTCACACGCCGACTCTGCAGTCTTTACACAATGTGACCAACTTTCTCATAATTCCAACAACCAATGAAACCATAGGCACATATCATAATAACTAATTGCTATATAAAAGTTGCATCTAGTCCGGAAGTTTTATGCTTTAATTAATTTTGCAGTGGAATGCAGACGACAGCAAAGGAGTGGCGTATGAAAACAAGATTTAGCCTATCAGTGCTACTTTGCGCCTGCTCGTCATTTGCTGCTGAGTTGCCCGTACTCCCTTCCCAACAAAACGTTTCACCACACAAGCTTTTTATTTCCAGTACAAATGACAACAATGACTTTGATTCATGGAAAATAGACGGTGGTTATTCTTATAACATTTTCAGCAAGGTCGACCTGTACGTAGGTGCTCGTTTAAACAATAGCGAACGAGCAAACGAGACCGGTTTTTTGAGTGGCGTAAGTTACCAATTGACACCAAGATTCTCAGTAAAAAGTACCCTTCACTCCTACAGTGATGACACTCTGAATGATGGTAAAGAATCGACAATTGCAGCAGAAGTTTCAAGTCATATGAAGCTGACTGAGAATCTAGATATTCATGCCACTCTCGACTATCAAGAGTGGCAGAAAGGGATTGAAGTTGGTCTTGGATTTCGCTTCTAGGTCCAATCTAACAATTCAGTAGACATTAAAACACCATTCCAATCGGCGTAGATGTAATCACCTGGCTGAATCATTTGGTTGTGTATTGTTAAAGTGACATTGATTTCACCGACATCGCGTTTTTCTGTCTTAAACGGGCAAGCACCCAAGGCTTTAACCCCAAGATCCATTTCGGCCATTGCAGCAACATCACGTACAGCACCATTAACGATGACACCTTCCCAATTATTATCAATCGCAAGAATAGCTAATTGATCACCAAGCAAAGCTCTTTGACATGAGCCATGCCCATCGACCACCAGCACTTTGCCTGTACCATCCTGACTGAGCATTTCACGAACCTTGGAATTATCGTGATAGCAACGAACAGTGACAATTTCGCCAAAGAATGCATCCTTGCGACCGAAGCTATGCAATGGCAGCTCGAGCAAGGTGACTTTATCCGCATGTTTATCACAAATATCAGGGGTAATATCTTTCATTTTTCCTCCTTGAACTTCTAAAAAGTAAATCCTTTATCTGCAACGGGATCGCCAGTCACCAAGCAACACCGTTGTCTGTTTTTGTTCTAGGCACGAGATAAGGTAAAGCTTATCTCTTCGCACAACGAGAAATCCTCATTGCCAACATTGACCGACATACAACAAGTATGGCCTATTTCTGCTGCTAAGTACTGATTATTTCGATAATTCTCGTCCGGTGAGAGCCAAACGCTACTCGGATTCCAAGCTGTTATGATGGCAAAATTTTCGTACTTGATCTTACCTTCGAAACGAAAATAGGGATCACAATAGGCTTGCCATAGCTTTGCATCAATTATCATAAAACCAACAGTTTTACATTTACTGGACACTATTAATATTTGTTACATTCTAACTCTTGATATAAATCAACAAAGTGATTGGAATTAACACTTCTACGTTGTTAGCATGCTGTTAACATTATAGAATCCGCCTCAAAGACTAGTAGGATTCAGAGGATAAAGGACCTCTAAGGGTAGAAAAGAAGTACCACGGATGGCGGGCAATCAAAGAGAGTGTATTTTTACAGTCTTTGGTTTATTATCAACATCACATTACCTGTATGTTATGTTTTTGCCTAGAGTTTATTCTATTAGCACAAATTTTTCACAAGTTTAGGTACCGCCAATGCAAACCCCGCACATTCTTATTGTCGAAGATGAGCAAGTAACTCGTAACACTCTTAAGAGTATTTTTGAAGCAGAGGGATACGCTGTTTTTGAGGCCAGTGACGGTGAAGAGATGCACCAGGTGCTGTCTGATAACCAAGTTAACTTGGTCATTATGGACATTAACCTACCAGGCAAAAATGGTCTATTGCTAGCTCGTGAGCTACGTGAGCAAGCTAACGTTGCGCTAATGTTCTTAACAGGCCGCGACAACGAAGTTGATAAGATCCTTGGCCTAGAAATTGGTGCTGACGATTACATCACTAAGCCATTCAACCCGCGTGAATTGACTATCCGTGCTCGTAACCTACTAAGTCGTTCGATGAATTCAAGCGTCGTTAGTGAAGAGAAGCGTAGCGTAGATAAATACGTTTTCAACGGTTGGGTTCTGGATATCAATAGCCGCTCACTTGTTAGTCCAAGTGGTGATGGTTACAAACTACCTCGCTCAGAGTTCCGTGCACTACTGCACTTCTGTGAGAACCCAGGTAAGATCCAGACTCGCGCTGACCTGCTTAAGAAGATGACTGGCCGTGAGCTTAAGCCACACGACCGTACTGTTGACGTAACCATTCGTCGCATCCGTAAGCACTTCGAATCTGTTTCAGGTACACCTGAAATCATCGCAACCATTCATGGTGAAGGCTACCGCTTCTGTGGTGACCTAGAGGACTAATTCACCTCTGAATCAATTAGTAAAATGGAGCCAAATGGCTCCATTTTTCTTTGTTATAAAAAATGCTCACCGGACTGGTGAGCATTTTGTTAGCAATGGATAGTAAGGTTAGCCCCTACCACCTTTAATCGCATCAATGATTTCAGTCGTTGAACATCCATCTTCAAAGTTAAGTACTTTAACCTCACCGCCGTTGGCAATTACTTCCTTACCACCAGCAATATCTTCAGGTTTGTAATCACCACCTTTCACCAGCAGATCTGGAAGCACTTCTGAAATTAAGCGCTGTGGAGTATCTTCACCAAATGGCACAACCCAGTCCACTGCACCTAAACCTGCAAGTACAGCCATACGGCGATCCGTTGGGTTCACAGGACGACCTGGGCCTTTTAGGCGTTTTACTGACTCATCCGTGTTGACCGCAACAATAAGACGATCACCCAATTGTGCTGCATGGTTAAGGTAAGAGACGTGACCTGCATGAAGAATATCGAAACAACCATTGGTCATCACAACCTTCTCACCACATGCTTGAGCCTTTTTAACCGCTTCAATGAGGGCATGCTCAGAGATAACACCAAAATCGGTGTCTTGACTTCCATGAACGGCTTCAGCCAATTCAATAGTCGAAACGGTAGAAGTGCCGAGTTTACCAACAACTACGCCCGCAGCAGCGTTTGCAAGCGCACACGCTTCATCTAGAGGCTTACCAGCTGCAACAGAGGCAGCGAGAACAGAAATAACCGTATCTCCCGCACCTGTCACGTCGTACACTTCTTTTGCTTGTGTTGGCAAATGGAACGGCTCTTGACCACGACGAAGCAGCGTCATGCCATGCTCACTGCGAGTAACAAGCAGGGCTTCGAAATCAAACTGTTCAATTAGCGCTAAGCCCTTCTCAACCAACTCATCATTCGACTTAACTTTACCGACGACATGCTCAAATTCCGCCATGTTTGGAGTCAGTAGAGTCGCGCCACGATAGCGTTCGAAGTCCGCCCCTTTTGGGTCGATGAATACTGGCACGTTTGCAGCGCGCGCTTTTTGAATAAACTGCTGTACGTGCTCCAAAGCACCTTTAGCGTAGTCAGACAAGACAACTGACTTCACTTTTGGTAGCGCTTGCTCCATACGATCCAGAATAAGCTCAGCATCAACATTTTCAAACTTGTCTTCAAAGTCGAGACGGATAAGTTGCTGACCACGGCTAAGAACGCGGAGTTTAGTGATAGTTGGGTAGTTTGGCAGTCCCACAAAATCACATTTCACTTTCAATGCAGAGAGAGTTTCGTTGAGAACTTTGGCAGGTTCATCAATCCCTGTTAAACCAACGATATGAGCATGTCCACCAAGTGAGGCAATATTCATCGCTACGTTAGCAGCACCACCTGGTCGCTCTTCGTTATTTTCTACTTTAACTACAGGTACTGGAGCTTCAGGTGAAATACGGCCTGTAGGGCCATACCAATAACGATCTAGCATTACATCGCCGATAATTAGCACACCAGAATCACTGTAGTTCGGTAGGATTGGCTTCATTGTGGATCTCCAAATTCTAATTCGGGCAAGAGTTTAACATAGTGTTTTAGTGGTCAAAACCTATTCGAGCCACTCGTGCCATAGTTTAGTCACCAATTCACGTTCATTGATGAATTTATCTTCAGCAACATCTGCATCAAGGTTCAAAAGATTACGATGATGGATTTGGTCACGCATGGTGGTATAAGCACAGGTCAATGCCATCGCATCCTGCTCCTCCATGATGCCTTGTGCCATCATACTCTCAAAGATTCGAACGTTATCACTCCAGCGGGTCAGTTTTGGTTTTTGCTGACTAAATCGCAGTACAAGGTACTGAGCGAGAAATTCGACATCCGTGATGCCTCCTGGATCTTGCTTGAGCATAAAGCGACCTGCCTTTTTCCCCCCCAGATGGTCGCGCATCTTCACTCGCATCTCAGACACTTCTTTCCTCAAAGTGGCTTCGTCTCGTTCAAGTGAAAGAATTTCATGGCGGGTCTTTGCAAATGCCTGCTGTAATAATTCGTCACCATATATCATTCGTGCACGAACGAGCGCCTGATGTTCCCACGTCCAAGCTTCTTCTCGTTGATATAGGTCGAACGCATCACTAGGACTGACCAGCAAACCAGATGCACCAGAAGGACGTAAGCGAGTGTCCACTTCGTACAAGATCCCTGAAGCGGTTCGGGTTGAGAATATATGAATGATTCGTTGTGCCAGTCTGAGATAAAACTGGCGGCCATCGATTTCTTTCTTACCATCGGTATATACAGTAGCCGGGCAGTCATGCATAAAGACGATATCTAAATCTGAGTTGTAGCCTAGCTCCCAACCACCAACCTTGCCATAGCCAATGACGGCAAAGCCTTTTCCACTCCGTTCTTTAAGATGAGTCGGCTCTCCATACTTTTCAGCCATCTGCAACCACGCCTGCCCAACCACCGACTCAACAATCGCTTCCGCCAAATAGGTTAAGTGGTCACTTACTTTCATTACCGGCAGTGCACCCGCGATATCGGCTGCGGCGATACGCAAGATACAAATCTGCTTAAACTGGCGCAAAGCTTCCATCTGTTGCTCCATATCATCTTCAGGGATACGGGCCAAAAAGTCTCGCAACTCAGTGCGGTAACTATCCAGTGGAATCGGGTTATACAATTGTTGTGGGTCGATCAACTCATCAAGCAAAATCGGGTAGCGCCCCAACTGCTCGGAAATCATTGGACTGGCCGTACATAAACGGACTAACTGGGTTAACGCAGCATTGTGCTCATCTAACAGCTCAAGGTACGTTGTTCGCGTAACAATGTTATGCAATAAGTGCAGCACTCGAGGCAAACCAAACTTGGCGTCTTGATGAGAGTAAATAGCAGCGAACACTTTTGGCATCAAGCGATTAAGAACTTCACGACCACGTGGCCCGAGGGTCTTTTTCGCTAAATCTTGCTTGAATTGCATGATGGTACTGGCCATAGTCTGAGGCGATTCAACTGCCATATCCTGTTCAAGAATATTCTCGATAACATCTTGTTTTGCCGCCATATCCCATAGTTCAACAAAATGCTGAGCAATGTCTTGCTGTTCTTCTTCATCGTCTCCGATCAGCGCAGCAAACACGCCATGTACATTCGCCATGTGCGTTTCTACATCCGCGATAAGATCTGCCCAAGCGCCGTACCCCATGGCAACCGCAAGCTGCAATCGCTCAGTTTCACATTCGGGAAGAGTCTGAGTTTGTTTGTCTGCCATCGCTTGAAGCAGGTTTTCCAATCGACGTAAGAATTTGTAGGCCTCTCTTAAAGCCTGCGTTTCTGGTTTCGTAAGTAGCTCTAACGCTTCAACGGCATCAATCGTGACGAGCAGTCCGCGCTGACGTAGACTTGGCTCTCGGCCACCTCTTATCAACTGAAATACCTGGGCAATAAACTCAATCTCACGTATACCACCAGCACCGAGCTTAATGTTATTGCTGAGACCACGACGGCGAACCTCGCTGCTGATCATCGACTTCATGCGTCTAAGAGACTGAATCGCACTGAAATCGATATAGCGACGGAACACAAATGGGCGCAGCATTTGACGCAATTCTTGATATTGCGGGTACATCTCACTGCCCATGACCCGTGCTTTAATCATTGCGTAGCGTTCCCAATCACGCCCCTGCTCCTGATAGTAGTCCTCCAAAGCAGCGTAGCTCATTACCAACGGACCACTGTCACCAAAAGGACGCAGGCGCATATCAACCCGATAACAGAAACCATCAAAGGTCTGCTGATCAAGGGCTTTAATGATGCGCTGGCCTAAACGAGTAAAAAATTGAGCGTTCGCAATACTGCGGCGTGTTCCTTGCGTCTCACCATTTTCTGGATAGGTAAAGATCAGATCGATATCGGAAGAGAAATTGAGCTCTCCTCCGCCAAGCTTACCCATGCCAATGATTAGCATTGGCTGAGCCTCACCCTGAGCATTCATCGGCGTTCCCCACAGTTCACAGCAAGCATCGTACTGCCAATGATATGTCTCGAAAATCATCGCTTCGGCAAGCTGGGATAAATGAGTAAGGCTCTCTTCTAGTGACCACGAAGCGGTGAAGTCACGCCACGCAATATAAACCATTTCTCTGTTGCGGAACTGTCTCAGGACTCGATGTCCCTGCATTTCATCGCTGCATTCACTCAGCATACTGGCCAATCTTTCTCGGTATTGCTCGTAGCGCGAATTCTCTGCCAACATATGTGGCAACAATTGCTGAAGTTGCTCATCTGCCACCAAGGTATTACAGACAAACTGACTTAAACCTGCGACGTAGCTAAGTTGCTGTGTCAAAGAGTCAGGCCAGTGTGAAATTGCATCAGATTGAAATAATGAGTCGGTCGCAGACTGGGAGATGGAGACAAGACTTTCTGGCAGTTGCATGATTCTTCCTTGTGATAGAAATACCAGTTGAGTGAAAGGTAACGCTCTATTTATACCAATAAAAAACGCCCACTAGTAGCAAGTGGGCGTTTATTGCAATTAAGTTGAGAAGCTACACCTTAAATGAAGTGATTTTCTTATCCAGTTCCTCAGCATTTTGCTGCATGATTTCTGATGTCTCTAGCAACTCGGAAACCACGGTGACCGATGCTTGCACCAGCTCTCGCACATTCGTCAGGTTTTGACTCATCTCTTCAGCAACACTGCTCTGCTGACCTGCTGCGGTGGCGATTTGGAAGTTCATATCATTGATTTGATTGACCTGAATCACGATACCATCCAATTCGCTACCCGCGTTGGTCACCAATTCCACACCTTCAGCGGCTTCAACCACACTCTTTTCCATCAGTTCAACCGCAGAGTTGGCACTTGTTTGTAGCTGAGAAATCATCTCTTGGATTTCGACAGTCGCCTGCTGAGTACGCTGAGCAAGGTTGCGCACTTCGTCGGCAACAACCGCAAAGCCTCGGCCCGCTTCACCCGCACGTGCCGCTTCAATCGCGGCGTTGAGCGCTAGCAAGTTAGTTTGCTCAGAGATCCCTTGAATGGTACCAACCACACTGCCAATGGAATCGACACTCTCTTCTACTTGATTGACAGCCTGTGCTGAAGCTGAAATATCTTTAGAAAGTTCACTGATTTTCAAGACCGTATCTTGGACAAAGCGTTGACCTGTCTCGGCTTGTCCAGACGCACTTTCAGTCAGTGATGAAGCGTTTTGAGCGTGGCCAGCAACAGTTTGGACCGTCGATGTCATTTCGCTCATCGCCGTGGCTAGCTGATCAATCTCATTAAACTCTTCCTGCGCAGACTCCTTGGTTTCGGACATACTTAATGTCATCACTTCCGTCAGTCCTGCGAGCTCTTGAGACGCATCGATTTGCAAGCGGATCATTTCCTGTAGCTGAACGCGGGTTCTTTCAAGCTCACGCGCAACATCACCATATTCATCCTTACATTCCATCTCAATAGGAACAGAAAGGTCTCTGGCCGCCATTAATTTAATTGACTCGCTTAGGTATTGGGTTTGACGTAACATAACCCGTGCAGCGAATAAAAGGAGAACGACGAAAACAACAACCATGGCAACAGTTTGCCAAGCCACCTGTACTAGGTAGGCTTCATAATGCTGTTGCGCGACTTGAGCGTCTTGAGTTGCTGCAAGAAGAGCGTCGTAGAAGACACTCGCATCCCATAGTTGCTTTCCGATGATCAGTACTGTACTGAACACCATTAGCATCACCATTTTAGGAACCAGTCGAATATCCGTGATAACTCGTTCCCACGGCTTAAATGCCATCTCGGTCATTGTCCGTTCTCCAATAAATGAAATTTTTTGATTTCAGTGCTTTATACTAGAGTGATGCGGCGAATCCACTCCCTCGAACGCGCTGATTATGATTTTTTTCGAGCCTCGTATGAAAAGAGATATTACCAAAGACGACACTAAACCGATGAGCTTGTTGTCACTGATCCTGTCATTTATGGCGCTATTTGTGATCTCGGGCTTATTGTTCTTTCCACTCACCCCAGAAACTCGACAAGTTTTTATCGGCTTAGACTTTATTATCTGTAGCATTTTCATCCTACAACTCAGCATAGATATGATCCGTGCGACAGATCGTGTGCAATTTTTGAAACGTCATTGGATCGATTTTCTTGCCAGTATTCCAATGGTAGAACCTCTTCGCTTTGCGCGCATATTTCATATCATGCGTGTCATTTTGGTTATTCGATCTAGTCGCTACTTGTTAAAGCAACTTCTCAGCAATCGACGTGAAACGACGCTTGCTTCTATCCTATTGCTTATGGTTGTACTGCTGACGGTTGGATCCAGTATGATGCTGTTTATTGAAGGCTCGGATCCTGATGCCAATATTCAGACAGGGGGGGATGCCCTGTGGTGGGCGCTGGTGACGATCTCTACGGTAGGATATGGCGATCATTACCCGGTTACCAATAGCGGTAAGTTGCTGGCATCCGGTTTGATCATATGTGGTGTCGGCCTATTTGGTATGATCACAGGTTTGATTACCTCGTTGATCACTTCGCCAAATAAAATCCAAACAAAACGCTCTGAGAACAAAGAGCGATTGCTGGTCGAACTGGTCGAGAAACAAGATGAGATTCTAAAACGTTTAGACCGACTCGAGCAGCAACAACAGTAAATTACCACCTTCTAAAGAAGGTGGCTTTGTGTGAGCCCCCTAAAAGGGGGCCTTTGTTTAATCCAACGCCAACTGGTGCTGCTCTACTCGCTCTTGCTTCTCTTGATGTCTTACATATCGGCGTATGATTTCTTCATTGATTC